>NZ_JALEOV010000101.1 GCF_022767005.1 Peptoniphilus sp.
TGGACTGATGAGGAAACCTGGATGCAGGCGAACCCTGGACTTGGAACTATTAAAAAGACTGATGCTTTAAGAGACAAGGTCAACAAGGCTAAAGCTAATAGTAAGCTTGTAAAAAACTTGCTTACTAAGGACTTTGATATACCAGAAACAACGGGCGAAGCATGGTTAACATTTGAAACTATAGACAACAGAGACACCTTTGAAATGGCAGACTTAAAGCCTAGATACTGCATAGCTGGTATCGACTTGTCAGCAACTACTGACTTAACTTGTGCGACTATAGCCTTTAAGGTGCCAGATGATGAGACAATTTATGTCAAGCAAATGTACTGGCTACCGTCTGACTTAGTGGAAGTTAGAAGTCATGAGGATAAAATCCCTTATGATGTCTGGGAAGACAGAGGACTTTTAAGAAGGTCGGGCACTAACAAGGTGGACTACAAGGACACAACCAAGTGGCTTTTAGAAGTCCAAAACGAAATGGACTGCTATATCTACAAAATTGGTTACGACAGATGGTCTGCACAATATCTTGTAGATGAGTTAGATCAAACTTTTGGGAAGATTACAGTACCAGTAGCACAAGGGGCAAAAACTTTTTCCAATCCAATGAAAAGACTTGAAAGCGACCTTAAAGCAAAGAAGGTAAATTACAATAATAACCCAATCACTAAATGGAACTTGTCCAATGCAGCAATAAAGACTGACACCAACGGCAACATAGCACTATGTAAGACAAGCAATCCAAGGCGAAGAATAGACGGTGTGGCATCTCTAATGGATGCACTAATAGTTTTTGAAGATAACCAGGAAGAATATTTAGCTTTAATTTAAGGAGGTGAAAAATGGGAATTTTTGATTTTTTAAAAAATAAAGATGAGATTGTAAAAGTCTCTGGCTACAAGATGGTAACAGAAAGAGGCGAAGGTTTTTACTCATACAACGGTAATCTCTACGCATCTGACATAGTGAGGTCTTGCATAAGACCCAAGACACAAGCTATTGGAAAGGCTTTGGCAAAGCACATAAGAAAAGACGAGGTCACAACGCAAGTAAACCCTGAAGTCTATATAAGATTTTTGTTAGAAGAGCCTAATCCTTATATGTCTGGACAAATGCTGCAAGAGAAGTTGGCAAATCAACTAGCACTTAACAACAATGCCTTTGCGCTCATAGAAAGAGATAGTAATGGACTTGCTAAGGCAATTTATCCAATAAATTCTAGTAGCGTTGAAGCATTAGAAAACAATCAAGGCGGAATCTTTTTAAGATTCTTAATTAAGGGCAAATACTACACTTTTAGATACTCTGATGTCATACATCTTCGCAGAGATTTTAATAATAATGACATCTTTGGCGAGAGCCCAGCTAAAGCCTTAACTCAACTGATGGAAATTGTAAACACCACAGACCAAGGAATAGTTAAGGCAATTAAGAATAGCAATACGATTATGTGGCTTTTAAAATTTAATAATGTGCTTAGAGAAGAAGACATAAAGAGACAAACGAGGGAATTTGTCCAAAGCTTTTTAAGCGTAGATTCAGATTCTGCTGGAGCAGCTGCGACAGACTTAAAGTTTGATGCTCAACAGGTAGAACCTAAGAATTATGTGCCTAACTCAACGCAAACTAAGGGAACTGTGGATAGAATTTACAGTTTTTTTAATACCAATGAAAGCATTGTACAAAGTAGCTACAACGAAGACCAATGGATTTCGTATTACGAAGCAGAGGTTGAACCAATACTTGTACAGATGTCAAACGAGTTTACAAGAAAGTTATTTACACGCAGGGAAAGAGGATTTGGAAATAAAATTATTTTTGAATCATCAAACCTTAACTTTGCGTCAATGCAAACTAAATTAAATTTAGTCCAATTTGTGGACAGAGGAATAATGAATCCTGATGAAGTAAGAGAAATTCTTAATATGGCACCAATTCCTGATGGATTGGGACAAAGCTATATTAGACGACTTGATACACAAGAAATAGATAGCGGAGGAGGTGAAGAAGATGCCAATAAAGATTAATGGAACTATTGTCGGCAATAATGATAAGTGGATCTATGACTGGTGCGAAATGGAAGCTTTTTGTCCAAAGGATTTGGAACTTGTTGATGGACAAGATGTAGACATAGAAATTAACTCGCCAGGCGGATACATCTACCCAGCCTCTGAAATTTACACAGCACTTATGCAACATAGAGGTAATGTCAATATTACAATAACTGGTAGAGCAGCAAGTGCAGCATCAGTTATAGCTATGGCAGGTACTAAGGTTGTCATGAGTCCAACTGCGCAAATGATGATACACAATGTAAGTGCATCAGGTTCTGGAGATTATAGAGACTTTGAACATTATGCAGAGCAACTTAAAAAATCCAATGACACCATCGCAAATGCTTATATGCTAAAGACTGGAAAGACTAGGGAAGAAATCTTAGATCTAATGGACTATGAAACATGGTTTACTCCAGAGGAAGCACTAGAAAATGGATTTATAGACGAGATATTGTCCAAGTCAGACAGTGTAGATGAATTCAGGTTAGTAGCAGCGAGTGACTTTTTAATTCCACAAGCTGTTATTGATAAATTAAAGCAAGAAAAAGAGCAAGAGCAACTAAATCTATTGAAGTTAAAGGAGAAAATTTAAAATGAACAGAGAAAAATACTTAGAAATGAGAGCAGCTATGCTTGATGAGGCACAAAACCTTATCAATGCAGGAAAAATTGAAGAAGCAGCAACAAAAAGAAAAGAAATTGAAAAGTTAGACGCAGACTTTGAAGAAGCATCTAAAGAACAAGCAAATCTTGATGCCTTAAATAAGGAAAATGACAAAGTTATTGATATGAAAAATCTATCAGTAAGCGAAGGAGGCTTAAAAGCAGTGGAAAAAATTGAAAAGAAGAATCCAGTAAACTACGAAGATGTATTTGCCAAGGTGGCACTACAAAGAGATCTTAACGAAGACGAAGTTAATTTATTTAACGAAATGAACCCAGAAAATGTGTACACTCACAACACAACTAACACTGAGATTCTAATCCCTGAAACTGTTATAGGTGGGATTATCGACACTATGAAAGAACTACACCCAATTCTAGCCGATGTAGTAGCAACTAGAATTAAGGGAACTGTAAAATATGTTAAGAGAACTGGTATTCCAGCAGGAGACGCTGACTATTACGATGAAGCGACTCCAACAGCAGATGAAGAAAATAAATTTGGAGAGTTAACTCTTAATGGCAAAGAATTATCAAAGGCTGTTACAGTAACTTGGAAGTTACAAGCTATGGCAGTTGCTGATTTTATTCCTTTCATCACTAGAGAGCTTGGAGAAAGAATGGGAGTTGCTAAGGCAAAAGCTTTTGTTAAAGGGAAGGGCGATGCTAAGTATCCACAAGGTGTTGTAACAGCTATCGAAGCTGAAGAAAGCACACCTCAAAAGGTATCTTACAAGGCTGATGGCTTAACTTACAAAGACATCACAGCAGCTATGGCAAAGATTAAATCTGGATATGTAAGCGGTGCTAAGATCTATGCTAACAATGCAACTGTTTGGGGATCTCTTGCTAATCTATTAGACGGTCAAGGCAGACCTCTATTTATTCCTGATGTAACTACAGGCGGAGTAGGCAGAATCTTTGGAATCCCAGTAATGGAAGAAGATGCTATGGGCGACGGAGAAATTCTAATCGGTAACATGGCAGCAGGTTATAAGGAAAATATCTCTGAAGACATGAAGTTAGTTACTGAAAACCATGCAAAGGCAAGAACAACTGACTTTGTTGGATATGAAGTACACGACGGCGGAGTAATCGATGAAAAAGCTTTTGCTTACCTTGTTAAGGGAGTATAAACATGGCTTATAGAGTAGTAAGTGGATTTCAAGACACCGAAACTGGTGTTTTTTATGACATCCACGAAGTTATCGACGATAAAAACAAGAACTTAAAGAAGTATTTGGATGCAGGTGTAGTTGTAGATGACGTACCGAAAAAGAAGGAAGTAAA
The DNA here is from genome assembly GCF_022767005.1 of Peptoniphilus sp. GTDB lineage: Bacteria > Bacillota > Clostridia > Tissierellales > Peptoniphilaceae > Peptoniphilus_A. Next base: position 4,014 of record NZ_JALEOV010000101.1, read on the forward strand.
GAAAACAGAAAAGGGTGAATAAACATGACACCTGAAGATTTATTATCATATTGTAAATTACTTTTAAGACAGGCAAGCACTGATGTTTTTGATGAGGAAATCAAGATTTTAATAAGTGCTTGTCTTTTAGATTTAGATCTAAGTGGAGTTACAAGAGCTGATGATGATTTGATAAAGAGGGCAGTAGGAATTTATGTAAAGGCTCATTTTGGGAGTGAAAATCCAGACAGGAACGGTCTTATAGATTGCTACAATTCTTTAAAAACTCATCTGGCTTTAAGCTATAAGTATGGAGATTATTTGCCTCATGAAAAAATCAGTAGTAATTAAACTTATAAAAAATAGTGGAACCGACACTGATGACTGGGGCAATCCAATTCCACAAGTTGAAGAATGGCATGTTTTTGCAGAGAGAATGTCTGTTAGTCAGAATGAATTTTACAGGGCTGCCAATCAAGGTTTAAAACCTAACTTTGTTTTTGAGATTTATGCAGAAGAATTTAGGGATGCAGACCTTGTGATTTGTGATGATATTGAATACACAATAATAAGAACCTATCAGAGGACGCTTGATAAGTTAGAGTTAGTATGTGAAAGGAAGGTTGCAAATGTCAATTGATATTTCTAAAGATCTTAAAGAAATACTAGACGATTATGCAATCGAAGTTAGTGAAGAGGTTGACAAGGCAAGCAATTCAACAGCTAAAAGCGTTGCTAAGGATCTAAAAAGCAGTAGTCCAAAAAAGACTGGTAAATATGGACAGTCATGGTCTAATAAAGAAGAAAGAGGAACCGTTCTAAACAAGGCCTTTGTTGTTTATAATAAAGAGCATTATAGATTAACACATTTACTAGAATATGGTCATGCCACAGTAAATGGGGGTAGAGTTCCACCAAGACCACATATAAAACAAGCTAAAGAAAGAGGAATGCAATTCTTCGAGAAAAAAGTTAGGAAGATGATAAGTGGCAAATAGAATAAATCCAATAAAACTTTTTAAACCTTTGAACATACCAGTTGGATATTTTAAGAATCCAAAACCAGGGGTTGTGCCATTTATGGTTTATTATGGTGTTGGTATGGATAGTACAATAGCAGATAATATAAATTATTTTAATGTGCAGAGGTTTAATATTGAGTTATATACACTTGAAAAAAGATTCGATTTAGAAGATAAAATCGAAAAAATATTGATAGAAAACGAAATAATTTTTGAAAAGGGACTAGATATTTTTATTCCAGAGGATAAAACTTTCATGGTCCCTTATTACATTTAAGGAGGCATAATATGGCTAATAAAAACAAGGTTGAGTTTGGCTTATCAAACGTACATGTTGCAATTGAAAAAGGTGATGGATGGGATGTTCCAAAACACATTCCTGGTGCAGTAACTTTTACACCGTCTGCTGAGTCAGATGACTTTCATTTTTATGCAGATGATGGGGACTACTATAATGAAGCCACAGATAATGGATATTCTGGAGAATTGTCTATGGCATTACTACCTGATTGGTTTCTAGGATCTGTACTAGGTTATAAAAAACTTGATGATGGTGGAATTGTTGAAGTTAAGAACGCTCCTAAAAAGAGATTTTGCTTAATATTTGAAGGTAAAGGAGATAAAGAAAAAACTAGACACATGTTTATAAACTGCGGTGCTGGTAAGCCAACAGAGGAATTTAAAACACTTGAAAATAAAAAAGAAGTAAGAGTACAAACAATGCCTATTACGGTTTTAGGGGATTTGGAATCTGGTGTAATTAAATTAAAATATAGAGAATCTGATACAGGATATTCAACACTATTTACTAAGATTCCAGATTTTAAAGGCGGAAAAGATATAAGTGTAGAAGAAAGCGTGTGATAGTAGATGCAAAAAATAATTAATATTGATGGGAAAGAAGTCCTTTTTAAAACCTCTGGAGGATTTTTTAAAAGATATAAAACTCAATTTAAAAGAGATCCAATATCAGACATTTTTTCTTTAGTAGATATTCAAAATGAAAATGGAGAAATAGATTTAAGAAACTTTGATGCTGAAATTCTTCAGGATATTTGCTGGGCTTTAGCTCAGAATGCAAATAAATCAATTGCACCACCTGAAGAATGGTTGGATCAGTTTGAAGAGTTTCCAATCGCTGACATAATTGTAGAATTGATGGATTTAATAATTAGGTCAATCTCAAGCTCTATTGAACCAAAAAAAAAACATGACGAGAGGGAATCTGAAGAGTTTTTAAAAATAGAGAACATTTATGTAGGAGCGATTGAAAGAGGCCTATCCATTGAAGATATGGATGAAATGGACTTGGGTGATATCATTGATTATGTAATAACTTATAACAATATGCATGATGAAGATGATGAAGAAACTGAAACAGTTAGAAAGGCTACCCAAGATGACTGGAACAATTTTTAAGAAAGGGCTCAATATTGAAGCCCTTATTTTTATTTTCAAAGTGAGGTGAGATAATGGCTGGAAATATACGAGGAATTACAATTGAAATTGGTGGTGATACGACCACATTACAAAAAGCTTTGAAAGATGTAGAAAGTAAATCTAGGGATTTGAATAAGGAATTAAGAGATATTGACAAATCAATGAAATTCAATCCTGATTCTTTTGAACTTTTAGATCAAAAAGCAAGAGTAGCTAAAGAAGCTATAGCAAACTTAAAGGATAAACTGACTACTTTAAAAGATGCACAGGAACAAGCATCTGAAGCTTTAGAGAATGGGGATATAGGACAAGACCAATACGATGCTCTTAGTCGTGAAATATTAAAAACTGAGAATCAATTAAAGTCATATGAAAAAACTCTGAAGGAGTCCTCACGAGAAGAAGTTGAAAATAAAAAAGCAGCGGACGATAGAAAAAAATCTCTTGAAGACTTACAAAAGAGTGGCGAGCAGCTAAAACAAGAAGAAGAAAAGCTTTCAAAAGAATATAAGTTGCAAATTGCAGAAATGGGCAACAATGCAAAAGAATCAGAAAAGCTCGCTGCAAAAAAAGAATATTTGTCTAAGGCTATAGCAAATGCAGCCGAACAAGTTGTAAATCTAGAAAAACAATTATCGGATGCCAAGCAAATTTATGGCGAAAACTCTGAAGAAGTTGCAAAGTTAGAGTCAAAATTGACGGAAGCGAGGACATCTGCAGCACAATTTGCAAATGACTTTGAAGCTATGGGTGGTAAGTTGACAGAGGTGTCAAAGAAATTTACTGAAGTTGGAGATAAGATAGAGAGCATTGGGAAGTCAATGTCCACTAAGGTCACTGCTCCAATTACAGCGGGATTTGCAGTTGCATTTAAAGGAGCCGCTGATTTAGAAGATGCCATGGGGGCAGCTCATCAAGTATTTGGAGACCATGCTCAAGATGTTGATGATTGGACTAGCAGTATTGAAGACTACTATGGAGTTTCTAAAAAAGAAGCTTTAGAATATGCAAACACTATGGGATCCATGCTTAAAAATATCGGTGGTAAAACTGATGAAGAAGCTGCCGCAATGTCTGAAAAACTTGTTAAACTTGCTGGCGACTTATCCGCCATGTTTGGTGGGAATACAGAAGATGCAGTAAGGGCCTTAACTGGTGCTTTAAAAGGAAATAACTCAATGCTAGATAACTATGGTATGGGAGTTAATGAAGCTACAGTTAAGACAAAGGCTATGGAAATGAGTCTTGTTGGAGAAAAGGAGCAGATGAGTCTTGCTGCTAAACAAGCTGCAACGTTGGCTCTTATCATGGAACAAACGGGAGATGCGCAAGGTCAAGCAGCAAGAGAAGCAGACGGTGCATCAGGAACCATTAAAGCTTTCCAAAAAAACCTAAAAGATTTTAAAGATACCTTAGGTCAAGAGTTAATACCAATAATAACTCCCTTTATAAAGCAGTTAAATGAATTGATTAAAAGTTTTGGTAAGTTAAAACCTAGCACAAAAAAAGCGATAGTAGGATTTGGCTTATTGTTAGCAGCTATAGGTCCTTTGCTCACAATATTTGGAAAATTAATGAAAGTTGTTGGGACTTTTTCAGGAGCTATGGCAATAGTAAATGGAGCCACCACAAAAGGTGCAACTCCAGCAATGATTGGATTATCAAAAGTGATACCTGTACTTGTAAAAGGATTTGGATTAATTAAAGGTGCTTGTGTAGCTGTTGGTGCAGCTTTAAATGCTGGTCCAGTAGTAGGTGCTTTAGCACTCGCTGGAGCAATTGCCACTGTAATTGCAGCTATTAAAAATTGGGACAAGATAAAGGAATTTTTCAAAAGTGTGGGAGAAAAAATTGCTGAGTTTTGTGGGGACGCAAAAGAAAAACTTGGCGAGTTTGGCGAACACATGAAAGAAAGTTTTGGCGAGACTTGGTCCAGTATGAAAGAACAATTATCTCAAGAATGGTCTGAAATGAAGGATAATCTTTCTGAAAGCTGGAACACAATAAAAGAAAATACTAGTGAAGCTTGGTCAAATATTCAAGAAAATTTGTCCGAAAAATGGAACTCTATAAAAGAGAAAGCTAAAGAATGGGGTTCTACAATCAAAGATACTTTGTCAGAAACATGGACTGAATTTTCAAGCAAGACCAGCGAAGCTTGGGGAAATATACATCAAACATTAGGTGAAAAATGGGATGGAATTAAGGAAAAAGCAAAAGAATGGGGATCCAATTTAAAAGAAGAATTATCAGGTGTTTGGGGAGGTTTTTCAGAAAACCTTGGACAAACATGGGATGGAATTAAAGAAAGTCTATCTGAAAAATGGGGCAGCATAAGTGAGTCAGCGAAACAAAACTTTGATAGTATGGGTGAAACTATAAATCAAGCTTTTAATAGTATCAAAGATGGCGCTGGGAATATAATTGAGTCCGTCGTAAATGGAATGTCTGGTAAATGGGAGAATATGAAAACCAATGCTGCAAATGCTTGGGATTCAATGAAAGATACATTAAAAAATAAAGTATCAGATATTGGAGATGCAATAAAAAAATTAGGTGGTTTAAAAGACTGGTTCTCTGATTTATGGAATGATATAAAAGAAAGGACTAGTCAAAAATGGCAAGCTATAAAAGAAGCAGCAATGGGACCTTTAAAAGCATTGTTGCAAAATATCAGAGACTTTTTTAACAAAGTTAAGGATTTGTTTAATATAAAATTAGAATTTCCAAAAATAAAATTGCCGAAATTTAAATTAGAAGGTAAGTTTTCCCTTAATCCGCCATCTGTACCAAAACTTTCAGTTCAATGGAATAAAATGGGTGGTATTTTTAAAAAACCTACAATTTTTGCTACTCCTAATGGATATCAAGGTGTCGGTGAAGCTGGTGCTGAAGCAATAATTCCAATTGAAAAATTAAAGGACTACATGAGTGAAGTTTTAGATAAAAAACAAGATAAAGGCGGAGACACTTATATATTCAATGTTAAATTTGATGAAATAAGTGAGTTAGAACAATTCATAAAAATGGCAAAGGCTAAAAAAAGAATAGCAAAGCAAGGTGATGTAAATGCCTAGTATCAAATTACCTTTAGAGGATAAATTTTCCAAAAATATAATAGTTGTGTGGGAACAGATGCGTGATCAATTTAAGAAACATCACTATATTAAACTTAAGGAACATTCTAATGGAAAATATTTATTTGGAATAGATACCGGTAATTTTACAAATGCTGACATGGTAGAGAGTAATTATTACAACTATCCTAACAACAAAACTTTATTTAGTTTTTCAAAAGAACTAAATGAGTTAATACCTGAAAACACTTATCTTAAAAAGATTGAATTATATATCTATGTTAAAAAAAATTCAGAAAATTTATTATCTCCAGCTGAGATAGCTTTATCTTTTCAAAAAGGAGAACCTGAAGATACAAACAACTCTGGGAAATCATACAATGAAAAATATACGAAACATTACTTTAAAGATGGATGGAATAAATTTGAGTTTACCAGTGATTTTTTAGATATTAGTGCAAAATTTAGAAGTTTAAACTTAGCCATATTTGAATGGTCCATATTTAGTAGTAATTTACAATTCACGGACAAAGATTTAGGCTTAACCACTATAGAAAATGCTGAAAATTTTTTAGTTCCTTATGATTCTTATGACGATTCTAATCCCCCATATGCAATAGTTGAATATGGATTTAATAAACCTAAAAGTGCAGATTCATTAACACCTGAGAATAAAACTGTAAATCCAAGAACATCCATTAGATTTACATGGAATACTAAAATAGCACAGACAGCATATGAACTATCATATAGTGTCAATGGAGGAAACTATAAAACTATAACAAAGACAACTGTTGACAGGTTTTATAATATGCCAGCAGACACAATAAAGGATTTCAGTGGGTCTGTAAATTGGAAGGTTAGGGTTAAAGATGAGTCAGATACATGGTCTGATTATCAAGAAGCAAGTTTTACTTTAGGTGTTCCTGAGCAAATAGCTCCAAGGCTTATTTATCCTACTGGGTCCTATATTAAAAACACAGAACCTTTGGAATTCTCATGGGTATTTGTCACAGACACAATAGAAGAACAAAAATCTTATGAGTTGCAATACAGAATTAACAATGGAGATTGGAAAAGTATAAGCGAAGAAACAAGTAGAACTAATTATACTCTAAATGATATACGCTCATTTGGAACTTCGACGGGACAATGGAGAGTTAGAGTCATAAATAATTATGGTGAAGAGTCCCAATGGTCAGAAATTGGAAAGTTTCAAGTTTATGGAGTTCCACCAAGACCGCAAATTGTAAGTGTAAGCAATAAGAATCTACCAACAATAAAATGGTACTCGGACCAGCAAGAAATGTTTAAAATAAGAGTTATAGATAAAGATAATAACTGTATTTATGACTCGGATTATATTTTAGATTATGCAAATAAAGAATTTAAAATTCCTAAAGTTATAAACAATGGAAAATACACCTTCACTCTAACTATAAAAAACAAATATGGAATAGATTCAGAAAAAGCCGAACTAACCCAGAAAATTGAAGTTATTAATAAAAAAGAAGTTGATTTTAATATTTTTAAATCAAATTATTTTTTAGAAATAGTTTCAAAAGAACCAAACTTTTCTGTAATAAGAGATGGAAAATCAATTGGTAAAACTGAAGACGGCTCATTTAAAGATTATACAGGGGCTAATGGGAAATATTACAATTATCAAATTATGGTTGAGTCAGATGATGAAATAAGCCTTAGCAAAGTTATAAAAGCTAAGGTGGACTTTATAGGTTGCACATTAGCAATCGTTAATAATCCTAGCGATTTTATTGTCCTAAGATATAACATTGATAATTTACCTGGTAGATCACTTGAATTATCTATTAATGCAAACGAAATAGAAATAGAAGGGGCAAAATATCCTTTTATAGAATATGGAGATACGGTATTAGACCAGAAATCCTATGATTTTTTCATAAAAGATAAAGTTAAATTAACAAATATGATCGAACAAAAAGAAGAGTTCTTGCTTAGGGATTATTATGGAGATAACATTTGTGGACTTATAAAAAATATTGGACTTAATAAAAATAGGTTTGGTTATGAATTAAACTTTACTATATTGAGGACGAGTGACAAATATGAATAGAAAAGTAAGTTATAGGTATGAACTCTTAAATAAGAATAATTTAAAAATAGGAGATCTGGACATGATGTCTGGATCTATTGATTGTAAAGCTGATGCAAAGATTAAGAAGAGTGGAAGTTTTCAAATTTCAGAAAGTATTTTCAAGGACATAGA
>NZ_JALEOV010000103.1 GCF_022767005.1 Peptoniphilus sp.
CTTAGTCTTATCAGCATCTGAAATTTTTCCTTCAACATCTTTTAATGTGTTTTCAGATTGATAGATAATTGAGTCAGCATTATTCTTTGCTTCAATTAATTCCTTCTTCTTAGCATCTTCTTGAGCGTACATTTCAGCTTCTTTAACTTTCTTTTCGATTTCTTCTTCATTTAGGTTAGTAGAAGATGTAATTGTGATGTGTTGTTCCTTGCCTGTACCAAGGTCTTTTGCACTTACATTTACGATACCATTTGCGTCAATGTCAAATGTAACTTCAATTTGTGGCACTCCTCTTCTTGCCGGTGCAATACCATCAAGTGTAAATCTACCAAGAGTTACATTGTCCTTAGCCATTTGTCTTTCACCTTGAAGTACGTGAATTTCTACGGAAGTTTGATTGTCTGCTGCAGTTGTAAATACTTGTGACTTTTTAGTCGGAATAGTAGTATTTCTTTCGATAAGTCTTGTAGTAATATTACCCATAGTTTCAATTCCAAGAGAAAGTGGTGTTACGTCAAGTAATAATAAATCTTTTACATCACCAGATAAAACTCCACCTTGAATTGCTGCACCAAGAGCAACACATTCATCTGGGTTAATATCCTTTTGTGGTTGTTTTCCAGTTAATTTTTTAATGCATTCTTGTACTGCAGGTATTCTTGTTGAACCTCCAACTAAAAGAACTTTATCTATATCATTTGCAGTAAGTCCTGCATCTGATAATGCATCCTTAACAGGTCCTTCAGTCATTTTTACAAGATCAGCTGTAAGTTCATCAAATTTAGCACGAGTTAAGTCCATATTTAAGTGAAGTGGACCAGCTTGTGATGCTGTAATAAATGGAAGATTGATATTAGTTGACAATGTAGAAGAAAGTTCTTTCTTAGCTTTTTCAGCAGCTTCTTTAAGTCTTTGAAGACTCATCTTGTCAGCCTTTAAGTCAATACCATTTTCTTTTTTAAATTCTTCAGCAATATAATCGATAACTCTGTTATCAAAGTCATCTCCACCTAATTTGTTATTACCACGAGTTGCGTGTACTTCAAATACTCCATCAGAAAGTTCAAGGATTGAAACGTCGAAAGTACCACCGCCAAGGTCATAAACCATTACAGTTTGTGCTTCAGTGTCCTTATCTTCTCCATAAGCAAGAGCAGCTGCAGTTGGTTCATTTACAATTCTTTTAACATCAAGACCTGCGATTTTACCTGCATCCTTAGTTGCTTGTCTTTGAGCATCTGTAAAGTAAGCTGGAACAGTGATAACTGCTTCAGTAATTTTTTCTCCAAGATAAGATTCTGCATCAGATTTTAATTTTTGTAAAATCATAGCTGAGATATCTTGTGGTGTATAAGTTTTTGAATCTATTTTTACGTTAAAGTCAGAACCCATGTGTCTTTTGATAGAAGAGATAGTTCTGTCAGGGTTTGTAATAGCTTGTCTTTTAGCAGTTTCTCCTACTAATCTTTCTCCATCTTTAGTAAAAGCTACAACAGAAGGTGTAGTTCTATTACCTTCGATGTTTGGAATTATTACAGCGTCTCCGCCTTCCATTACTGCTACTGCAGAGTTAGTTGTTCCTAAATCGATACCAATTATTTTTCCCATAATATATTTCCTCCTAAATAAATCACTTATTGTGAAACTTTGACCATTGCAGGTCTTAGCGTTTTGTCATTAATTAAATAACCTTTTTGTAAAACTTCAATTACGTAGCCACTGTCGTATTTATCAGAATCTTCAGTAAGCACTGCGTGGTGATACAATGGGTCGAATTCTTCGCCCAGAGCTTTCATTTCAACTATACCTTCTTTTTTAAGTACCTCAGTAAGTTGATCCTTTATCATCATAATCCCGTCATAAGTTGAATCCCTTTCACCAATAGAATCCATTGCTCTTTCAAAATTGTCAATGACAGGAAGCAAGTCGTTTACGACCTTTTTAACTCCTAGCTCAATATATTCAGTTTTTTGAGCCTCAGTTCTTCTCTTATAATTTGCAAAATCAGCTTGAAGTCTCATAAACTTATCAGTTAGCGCTTGATACTTTTCATCATCGCTTACCTCATCTGTAACTTCTTCTGAATTTTCTTCTGTATTTACATCATTGTTAATTTTCTCACTGTCTTCATTTTCATTATCTATATTTTTATTTTCATCAATAATTTCTTCTTGAACATCTTCTTTTTTTATATCATCATTTGTCATGTACTCCCTCACATTTCTTTTAATCCTTTAGTAAGTGCATCGCTAAAAATTTTAACGAGCTTTACTAATCTCATATAGTCAATCCTAACTGGTCCAATAATTCCAAAGCTTCCATAGATGCCATAATCCTTGGCAAAGGGTGCTCTAATAATAGTATTTTCTTTCATTAGACTTGCACTGTTTTCTGAACCAATTATTACCTCCACATCTCCTGTAAAGTTATCATCTTTTAAGATTTGAAATAAACTGTCTCTATCCTCAACTAAACTCATAAAATTTTTAGCCTTGTCAAGATCCCTATATTCGTCAAAATTCAAAATATTAGTGAGACCATCATAATAAATTTCAATGGATGAGACCTTTTTATTAAATTTGCTTGCAATTTTTACAACATCGGAAATAAAATTCCCATATCTAATCATATTATCAGAAAGAGAAATTTTAAGTGATTCAATTTTGTCAAAATCAATTCCCGACATTTTTTCATTTAAAACTTTCTCAATATAATAAAAATCTTCATCTGGGATATTTTCTATTTCTAAAAAATATCTTTCTATTACTCCCTTGTCCCCTATTAAAACTAATAGCACTGTATTTTCATCAATTTTTACAAGAGTAAGTCTTTTTATTTTTGTATCAGCCTTTTGTGGTGTAATTAAGTATGCTGTGCAATTGCTGATATTGGCGAGCAAATTAACAGAATTTTTATAAAAGTCTTCTAAATTTCTAGAAGTATATAAAAGTCTATCTTTGATTTTTTGTGAAGCATCTATATCATGAAATTCACTAAAACTATTAAAAATTTCATCAACATAAAATCTATAAGCCTTGTCAGAAGGAATTCGTCCCGCTGATTGATGCGGCTTATTTAAAAAACCAAGATCTTCAAGATCCGCCATTTCATTTCTTATAGTCGCAGAACTAACTCCAAGATTATATTCTTTAGATAAAGTTCGTGACCCGACGGGAGTTGGCATATCGATGTATGCTTCAATTATGGCATTTAAAATATTTATTTTTCTAGCATCCATAATTTCCTCCTTTGTTAGCACTCATTAATGTCGAGTGCTAATCTATTTATATAGTACCCTCTTCTCTCCTCTTTGTCAAGGAATTTTCAAAAATTTTTTCATATTTTTTTATAAAATAGTTATATGTCCTTACATTGGAATAAATCAAAAATTTTCCAATCTTCTATATATTTATGTTAAAATTAGTTATTGGAGATGATTTAATTTGAAAAAAAATGAAACTTTGTCTTTTATTCTTACAATTGTTGCTGCAGTTTTACTTGCACTATTTGTTAGGAATTTTATTTTTAATATAGCTGTTGTTAATGGAGAGTCCATGAACCCAACATTAAATGAAAAAGATAAATTAATTTGTCTTTCTTACAAAAGATTCACTGACATACCTCGAGGCGAAATTGTTGTAATAGACGCACCAAATGACAGTAGAAATTACATTAAAAGACTTATTGGAAAGCCTGGCGATACTATTGAGTTTAAGGAAGGAAAAGTTTATTTGAATGGCAATCTATTAAAAGAAAACTACACTTCAACTGATGTCACAGAATCTGACCAAAAAAGTTTTACACTAAAAGACGATGAATATTTTGTTATGGGAGACAATAGACTGCCGGGCATGAGCATTGACTCAAGATACTTCGGACCAATCGAAAAGAAAAGAATAAAATCAGCTGCAGTTTACAGAATTTTACCTCTTAAAAGTAGAGGGAAAATTGAAACTTTGATAAAATAAAAAATATCCCCTAAAGTATGGAGGTAAAAATTTGAGAAATCAAAATAATATTAGAAATTTTTCAATAATAGCACATATTGACCACGGCAAGTCTACTCTTGCCGATAGACTTATTGAGTCAACTGGCATGCTCACAAAAAGAGAAATGGACGAACAAGTCCTCGACTCCATGGATCTTGAACGTGAGAGAGGAATTACAATTAAATTAAAGGCTATTAGGCTTATATATAAAGACGATAGAGATGGCAAGGAGTACATTTTAAACTTAATCGACACTCCAGGTCATGTTGACTTCAACTACGAAGTTTCTCGTTCCCTTGCAGCCTGTGAAGGTGCCATTGTAGTTGTAGATGCTTCACAAGGCGTTGAAGCACAGACTCTTGCAAATGTATATCTTGCCATTGATCAAGACCTTGAACTTGTGCCAGTAATAAATAAAATTGATTTGCCAAGTGCAAGGCCTGATGAAATAAAGGAAGAAATAGAAGACATTATTGGCATTGATACTGAGGGTATTCCCCTTATTTCTGCAAAGGAAGGTATTGGAATTGACGACGTACTTCACGCAATCGTAGATAAAATTCCTGCACCAAGTGGCGATTACAATGCACCACTTAAAGCACTTATTTTTGACTCAATTTATGACTCTTATAGAGGAGTTATTTGCCACGTTAGAGTTGTCGATGGTTCAGTAAAACCAGGTGATGAAATACTTATGATGGCTACGGGCAAAACTTTTGAAGTAGTTGAAGTTGGTGTAACTTCCAATGGTCATATCCCTCTTGACTCCTTAAACGCAGGCGAAGTTGGTTTTATAACTGCTTCAATTAAAAATGTTAAAGACGCAAGAGTTGGAGACACTATCACTTTAAAAAATAATAGAACAAGTGAGCCAATGCCTGGCTATAAAAAAGTTGTGCCAATGGTATTCTGTGGTGTATATCCTGGAGAAGGCGAAGAATACAACAATGTTCGCGATGCCTTGGAAAAACTACAAGTAAATGATGCTGCCCTAGATTTTGAAGCAGAAACTTCTGTTGCCCTTGGCTTCGGATTTAGATGTGGTTTTTTGGGGCTTCTTCACATGGAAATTATCCAAGAAAGACTAGAAAGAGAATTTAATTTAAATATTGTTACTACTGCTCCATCTGTTATTTACAATGTAATGAAAAAAAATGGCGAGATGATTTCTATTCAAAATCCATCAAACTTGCCTGATCCAACAGAAATTGATTACATGGAAGAACCAATTGTAAAGGCGGAAATTATGACTCCAACAGATTATGTTGGTCAAGTTATGGAACTATGCCAAAATAGACGTGGCGTCTTTAAAGATATGCAATACTTAGAGGAAACTAGAGCACTTATAACTTATCATATGCCTCTAAATGAGGTAATTTATGATTTCTTTGACGCACTTAAATCAAAGACTCGTGGCTATGCTTCCTATGATTACGAATTAATTGGCTATGAAAAATCTAATCTCGTTAAACTTGATATTTTAATTAATGAAGAACTTGTAGATGCCTTCTCACTAATTGTCCACGAATCCAATTCTTACCTTCGTGCGAGAAAAATTTGTGAAAAATTAAAGGATGTAATACCGAGACATCAATTTGCAGTGCCTATTCAAGCTGCAATTGGAAATAAAATTATCGCCAGAGAAACTATTCGTGCACTTAGAAAAGACGTCCTCGCTAAATGTTACGGTGGCGATATTACTAGAAAGAGAAAACTTCTTGAAAAACAAAAGGAAGGAAAGAAGAGAATGCGTACCGTAGGTAATGTTGACATTCCACAAGATGCTTTCTTGTCTGTATTAAAGTACGATGAAGAAAAATAAAATTTCAATTTACATTCATATACCTTTTTGCGAGAGTAGATGTTACTATTGTGACTTCTGCTCTTCTCTTTTAAATAGAGAAAATGAAGAAAAATATTTTCATTATTTGGAAAGAGAAATAAAATTACGAGAAAATATTTTAAAAGAAAGAACTATTGACACCATTTTTATTGGCGGCGGTACTCCCTCTTCTGTGAACGAGAAATTTATCGCAAAAATTTTAAACATTTTAAAAAATTATGATATTAGTGAAAATGCAGAAATTACAATAGAGTCCAATCCCAATTCTCTCACAAGAAGAAAAGCAGAAATCTTTTTTAGTTCTGGAATTAATAGAATTTCTATTGGAGCTCAATCCTTTAACGACGAAATATTAAAAAAGATTGGAAGGATTCATAAATCCGATGATATTTATAAATCTGTTGAAAATGCAAGAGCTGCAGGATTTACAAATATAAATTTAGATCTAATGCTTGCACTTCCAACACAAAAATTTTCTGATATATTAAAATCAATTGATGAAGTAAAAAAATTAAATCTTCCTCATATTTCTTATTACTCATTGATTTTAGAAGAGGGTACAATTCTTTATAAAGCGCACAAAAAAACTCCTCTCGCCTTTCCTAATGAGCTTGAGGATAGAAAAATGTATCACTATGTAGTAACAGAGCTTGAAAAAATTGGTCTACACCAATATGAAATTTCAAATTTTGCAAAAAGAGGTTTTGAATGCAGACACAATTTAATTTATTGGAAACTAAAGGATTATATTTCCTTTGGGCTAAATGCTTCATCAAATATAAAAAGTTTGAGATACAGAAACTTTTCTGACTTTAAAAATTATTATAATTCAATTGATAAAAATAATTTGCCCATAGAATTTTCTGAAGAATTATCTGAAACTGATAGAATTAATGAATATATAATGTTGGGACTTAGGCTTAATTCAGGAATAAATATAAATGAGTTCAATGAAAAATTTCAAAAAGATTTCCTTAAAGTTTATGAAAGTGAAATAGAAAAAAATATTACTCTTGGACTAATAAACTTTAGCGAAAATAAAATCTATCTCACTGAAAAAGGAAGAGATTTATCAAACCAAGTAGAATTAGATTTTTTTAGATAAAAAAGTTAAACTTAATATGCAAAAAACAAGGTGATGTTGCAGAATAATTGTATTCTGTACATCACCTTTTATTCTCTCAAACAAAAAGAGAGAAACTTTCCCGGGAAAATTTCTCTTAGCCAGCGATTTTGCTGTTAAGTTCCTTAGCTAGTCGACTTAGCTTTCTGGAAGCTTGTTTTTTATGAATTACATTTTTATTAGCAGCTTTCTTTAATTTTTTATCTGCAAGGATTAAAAGCTCTTTTGCATCATCAATTCTATTTTCATCAAGTGCGATTCTAAAATTTTTAACTGCATTTTTCATTTCAGTTCTTATAGGTTTGTTGCGCTCAGAATTTCTTCTAGCTACATCTATTCTCTTAATAGCTGATTTAATATTTGCCATTATTTCACCTCCATATTTAACGCTTTTGCTATTTTACCACGAATTTACTTTCATTGCAAGGTTCTTTTTTGCACAACTTTGAATAGGAGTTTAAAATCATAAATTATTGCAATATTTTATAATAATTGTTTCCAAAATAACAATTTCATCCACAGAAGAAGTTTTTAGTAGCTCGTCTGCTTTAATCAATTCATCATGGAATTCTAATAAAAAATTTTTTGAAAAATTTCCCTCGTAGGTTAATATTTTTTTTTCAAATTCAAATTTCTTTACATCCATTTTATTCATAATGTCATTTCTGCTCAAATTTTTTTCAGATAAAATTTTATAAGACAATAGGTTTTTAACTTGTCTAATGATCATGTGAAAAATTAAAGGAAGAGGCTCTCCTAATTTGTCGAGATTGTGAAGTTCTTTTATTGCAATTTCTGTATTTTTGCTAAGGAGTGCATCTAAAAATTTAAAAATATTTGTATCTATATTATCTGAAATTATACTTCTTATATCACTTTCTTTTATAATATTATCCTTGGCTACTGCTGCAATTTTATCCATTTCAGAATTTAAGTCAAGAAGTCTTATATCTTCATTTTTTGAATTATATCCACTTTCTTGGATAAAAATAGCAACTTCACTATCCTTAATTGATTTTCCCTTTCTTATAAAATATCCCTTAATAAAATTTCTAAGATCAGCTGAACCAAGCTTGTCGAATTCCATATCTCTATTTTTTTTGTGAAAGTATTTATAAAATTTTGTAGTCTTTTTAATGCTTTGCGTATCCCAAAAAATTAAAATTACAAAATCAGATAATTTGTTTAAAAAATCATAAAAAGAATCCTTTAATTCATTTTCGTTTAGAAAATCACAGACATCTCTAAGAAGTACAATTTTTTTTTCATTCATAACGGGATAAGTTTCGCAGGCAGAAATAATATCTTCTGGCTTTACATCAGAACCCTTAAATTTAGTATAATTAAAGGCTTCTGTCCCCTTTACATATTTATTTATTAGATAACTAATGGCATTTTCTATTAAATATTTTTCTTTTCCAAAAAATAAATAGGCTCCACTATGTGTCTTATCTCTGTAAATTTGTTTGTAATTCATAATTTTCCCTCGCTACAATATATAGTAAAGTTGTGTTTAAAATTATTAGCAAAATATAAAATCTTAAATCTACTTCTTCCTTTTTTGTGTCAATTCTAAGATTGTAACCTTGCATTTTTAAATCCACTTCGCCGTCTTTTGCAGTAACATAATATATGATACCATGTTTTTCCAAATTCTGTATCACTTCTTGATGTGGATGACCATAGGAATTGTCGACTCCTGCTGAAATTATGGCAATTTTTGGCTTTGTTTTGTACAAAAATTCATTTGAGGTTGAAGTTTTTGAACCATGATGGGCAACCTTTAAAATATCAATTTTACTATTTATTTTCTTTTCACCTTGTTCTGAAATATCGCCAGTAAAAAGTGTCCTAAAACCTCTATGATTTATTAACAATACCATTGAATTATCATTTTCATATTCGCTATTTAAAACATCGCTTATTACTTCAATAGTTGTATCTTTGGAAATTTTTATAATGTCGCCCTTTTCTAGCATTGTAACCTTAGAAAATTTTTTTGCATCTTCTAAAATTTTTGGATCTTCTGGCAAGTGATTTATATATACATTTTTTACATTATATTTTTTTACGAGTTTACTCAAGTTACCAGCGTGGTCTTCGTCAAAGTGAGATAAAAATATTCCGTCGATTTTTGAAATTCCTCTCACCTTTAAAGTTGGAAATAAAAACTTTTCTGCAATTTTATTTTCAAATCTCGCCCCGCCAGTGTCTATTAAATAATTTTTATCGCGAAAACTGATTAATGTTGAGTCCCCTTGGTCTACGTAAAGATGACATTCTTTGTATGTATTGTAATCCTCAAATATTCCTAAAGATGTTGCTACAAAAAATATTACCATATAAATTTCAATTATTTTAATATTTGGCACAATAATTTCTTTTAACTTATGTCTATATAAAATTAATATAAGTAAAATGTAGTATATAAAAATGTACTCAAATTTAAAAGCCCTCAGTGAAAGGAAAAAACTTCCCTTTGAAACAAATAAACTTTCCAAGCCATAAGTTGCATTCATTAAAATATTTAAAATTTTGCCAAGTAATCTCGGTAAAATGCCCACACCTAGAAGAAAACCAAGAGAAATTATAATTGAATAAATTGGCACTATCACTAAATTTGTGATAAAAACCAAAATAGAAAAGCCGTCGAAATAATAATTTATTATTGGAAAAAGTGAAATTAATGCAGATGCTGTTCCCAAAATTGATCTTTTTATAATTCCACTGCCAGCCACCCTATTATTTAACGCTGGATAGACAAAAACTAATCCAAAAATTGCACCGTAGGACATAATCATTGAAATTGAATAAATTGCCATGGGATTAATAAATAAAATTATGGACAAACTTAGAAAATAAATTTTTTTCACGTCTAAGTCTTTTTTTAAATAGATATTTCCCTTGTACAAAAGGAAAAATAAAAAGGCACGCAGAGCCGAAATTGGAGCACCAATAGTAATTATGTAAAAAAGTATTGCTATTGTAACTACTAAATCTGTGAGTTTCCTATCTTTAATAAGCTTCTTTGTTATGCTTTCTAAAAAAATAACGAGAACGCCAATGTGAAGACCTGACACAGCCAAGATGTGACTAATGCCAAGATTATTAAATCTATCTCTATCTCCCTCTCCCATTAAAGATTTATCGGCAAGGACAATTGAAGACATTAAATTTGAATTTCTCTCATCTAAATTTTCTGAATAAAATTTTTTTGCCCTATCAATACAAAAATTTGAAAATCTATAAAAAGCATTTGGTTCAGAAATCTTTTTATAACTTTTTATATTTCCAATAGAGTAAATTCCTTGAGCCTTGTTGTTTTTTTCAAAATCAAAAGTTCCATAATTCATCGCAGGAAGTGGCGAACTAAATTTTCCAAAAATTTTATAATTTGCTCCACGTTCTAGCTTTTCGTAGACCAAAATTTTTGTCCTAAGGTTTTTACCCCTTATGGAATTTGTTTTAAGTACAGATTTATTTTCATTTGAAGAAATAACTGTTCCTGTTACTTCGCCAGTAAAATCTTTTATTTTATAATCTCTAAAACTAAAATTTATGTAAACTGCACAAATTATGAGAGGAAATAAAAATAATTTTATATCTTCTTTTTGCGTTACAATAACAAGGGCTAAAGCCAAAAAAAAGATTGCCTTTATTAAACTTATTTTAATAAAAATTGAAAGTAAAATTCCCAAAAAAATTGTTCCAAATAAATACATAGGCACCCCTTCTTATTATATATCTTTTTAAAGCGTGAAGTCACGAAATATGATAATATATTATAGGAGGTAATTATGAATTCGAAATACAAAAATCCTTACAAAAAAAATTATAAATTAAAAATTATTGATAAAATAAATCGAAATGGAATTACTTATGGAAAGCTTGAAGATGCACCTTTCTTCACTGGAAGCGAAAATCTTTTAGCTGATGAAATTAAAATAAACGGAGAAAAACCCCTATTTTTATCTGGCAATAAAAATTACTTTAAAGTTGATGAAAACAAAGATGAAATTGAAATTG
The DNA here is from genome assembly GCF_022767005.1 of Peptoniphilus sp. Lineage (GTDB taxonomy): Bacteria > Bacillota > Clostridia > Tissierellales > Peptoniphilaceae > Peptoniphilus_A. Next base: position 10,982 of record NZ_JALEOV010000103.1, read on the forward strand.
AAATAAACTGGAAAACTAGACTTCTTTTGATGCAAGAAAATCTTGGCAATGCACTAATAAGATATTTCCTTACAAGTAATACCAATTCAGAAATTTTAAATTACAAAGTTGGAATAAACTCTTCTTACATAGATGTGAACGCAAAAGATTTTAAATTTATGACTGTAAAAAATATTGAATCTCTTGCAAATTATGCAGTCTTCTCTAATTTAGCAATTGAAAATTTTGATGATTATTTGTCAATTGAAAGACTTGCAAAAATTTCTTATGAAGGTCCTGCACTAAAAAGAACTGGTGAAATTGGAATGATCCTTATTTCTTCAGTTGACAAGGTAAATTCTGCAATTAGACTTACAATTGTGTCAGGTGAAAATGCCTACAAACTTGCAAGAAATTCCATCAATACTCTTGAAAATATGAAGATGTACCTAAATAGCGATAGCATTGAAAATGTGTTTTCTGATGTAAAAAAACTTAAATCTACTGGATTAATTAATGCACCAAAAATTTCAGCCGATGAAACCTCTTTTCAAAATAAAAATGACGTTAAAACAAAAGCTGAAGGGAACGTACAAAATTGTAATTCAAAAAAATTTGAGAATAATGAACAAGGGGAAAATGAATTATCTTCAAAAGAAAATTTAAAATTTGAAGAAAGCAAAATAGATTTAGAAAAATTTAAATTTAAACCAATGCCTAAAAAAGAATTTTTTGTAAAATCAGAAAATTCTAAGGAAGAAATAAAAAATGATGAAGTTAAAAATTATTCCCAAACCCAAAAAATTTTAGAAAGAGAAAAAATTTCTAATCCAGATGAAAATAAAGTACCCTCAAAAATTGATTTAGATAAAGGTAAGGAAAAATCCCCTCTTTTTTATCAAGCAGTAGAAAGCTTTAAGCGATTTGCCACAGATGTCACTGGAATAAACTATATTTACAAAGTTCTTAACGATGTCAACTTAAAGGAACTCCGTGAAATTTCAAATTATATTTTAAAGGAAGACAATTTTATACAAATTTACGGATTAAAAAATGGAAATAGGTCAAAAGTAATAATACTTCGCTCACAAAATTTGAATTTTGACCTAAAGAAAATTTATAAAAAATTAGAAGATCATTTTGAATTTACTGGAACTGGCAATATGTACACTCTTGATTTGGAATGTAGGGAAAGTGATATGATAAGAATTATGGAGAGCTTTTTAATTGAAATTAAAAGATACGCAAAATAAATTAAGCTTAGAAAGCAAAAAGGGCTGAGGGAATATTTCCCGCAGTCCTTTTTTAATAATATTTTTCATTTATATAGTGATCTATAATTGATGTCTTCATTTTGCTGTCAAAAATATTTTCATCTTTTAGAATTCTCAAAAGCCAAGGAGCCTTTGAGTGAAAGATTGCCTCTTTCTTGTCCTCTAAAACTATTTCATAAAGTACATTTCTAAGTGCCTTTGATTGACACTTAATATAATAAGCCTTAGTATTTCTAAAATCTTGGATCTTTAAAATATTTAAGACAGATTTGTCTTTAAGTTGATAATATTTATTTGTTAAATTTAAATAATAATTATAGTACTTTGAATGTTTTTTTGTATTCCTGACATCTTTGGAAAGAGCTCTATAATACTTTGCCATTACATTGTAATACTGATAATTGTACATTCCCTTTTCATAGGAATCTACTTTAATGTAAGGCCTTGCATTTCTTAGAGCAAAATAATCAAAATTTTTTTGCAAAAATTCTCTCTTAGAGATGTCGCCATTTGTGTATTGCATTATGAGAAAGGATCTGTGCTCAAAAAAATCTTCAAAAAGTCCCTTCTTTTTATTAACTTCCACGAAGCACCATTAAATTACACTTAGAACTATTGGAATTACCATGGCAATAATAAGTAATAATGCAATAATCCTAACCACTGTTTTTCTATCCACTTATAACACCTTATTTACCAGTTACTTCTAGACAATTATCTTTTAGAGATTCAGGCATATCTTCTTTTAGATAATCAACATTGATGTAGATTTCTTTGTTTTCTGCATCAGGAATTTTAGAAACTTTATTGTATAAATGTTCTAAATCTTCAATATTTAGTTTCAATACTTTGTAGATTCCGTCAACATAAATTTTGTGTAAATCATAATCCATTGCAAAAAGTCCGCAAATGAATCCATAAAAACTATCAATAGAATTTAATCTGTATTCAGTTGCATTGATAAGTCTTACATTGTAATCTAAACTGAAGATGTGATCGTCGTCAACTTCTACGAAAGCAATATTTCCATCGCCCTTTTTCATATCATCATTTGCGTTGTTGATTAACCATCTTGTCTTTCCAGAGCCTTTGCTCCCTAAAATATACTTTATCATAGTATTTCTCCTTTCACTAGATCACCTTGATTGTATCCATTTTCATGCATAACATCTATAATATCATCTCTAATTTTCCACCATGATGTATTCCAATTGCAAAAAAGAGAATCTTCATAAGGTGCTCTTCCTATTATTCTTTCCACTATTATATCATCTTTAAGATTTCTTAAAAAGAGTATAACTTTTTTCTTGTAATCATCTAAAGAAATAGGATTTATTTGTCCGCGTTGATACATCTTTCCAAGTGCAGTGTCCTTTAAGATATAAAGGGCATGAATCTTAACTTCGTCTATGCCAAGGACATTTAATATTTTTGCACATTCAATAATGTCTAAATCGTCATCCCAAGGAATTCCAATTATTATATGAGTACAAACATTTAAGTTCCTTCTTTTTAATTTTAATGCAGCATCTATAAATTCAGAAAGACCATGTCCTCTATTTAATTTTTTCAGACTGTGATAATTTGGCGTCTGAAGACCAACTTCAACTGTTACAAAATAATTTTTCCCTAATTCTTCCAAATAATCTAAATGCTTTTTTGGAAGATAATCAGGTCTTGTGGATATACTTACGCCAACTACATCTTCTATGAGAGCTTCTTCGATAACTCTTTTAAATTCATCAAAGGGCATATAGGTATTGGTAAAATTTTGAAAGTAGGCAATAAATTTATTTGCCTTATATTTATTTTTTATGTGGTCTTTATTTTTCAAAAGTTGCTCCCTAACAGTTCCAAAATTATTTTCAAAACTGCCGCCTTCTTCACCACAAAAAATACAACCGCCAACTCCACAAGTACCGTCTCTATTGGGGCAAGTTAAATCAAGTTTTACGGGAAGTTTGTAGACTTTTTCGCCAAACTTTTCCCTTAAAAAATCAGAATATTTTCTGTAAACCATTTAGGAAATTATTCTTCTTCCTCATCATCAAAAATTTCTTCAAAAGTTTTTGAAACTTTTTCAAATTCTTCTTCAGATTCAATTATGTCAAGTTCAACTTCTTCTTCGTCAATTTCTTTGTACTTATAAAGAAATACATCTTCTCCATCTTCTTTATCTTCAGGAATAAGAGCAATGTATTCATTATCTTCACATTCAAATATTCCAAGAACTATACACACCATCTCACTGTCATCATCTAGTGTAAGTGTAATAGTTTGGTAACCTTCCTCGTGATCGCAACCACAATCGCAGTTTTCGTCGTGTTCATGTAAGTTTTTTTCTTCGTTATTCATATTTCCTCCAAATTTATTTTAATTTTTCTAGTATTCTTAATAAGAAATCAAATACTCTTTCAGTTGACGAAATTGAAAGGTGTTCGCCAGGTGCGTGAACTCCCTTCATATTAGGTCCAATTGAAAGCATATCGATATCGCCAATTGTTTCGACAAACATTCCACATTCAAGTCCTGCGTGAATTGCTTCTAGTTTAAATTCTTTACCACTTACTTCTTTGTAAGCTTCTTTTGCAACTTCACGTAGTGGGGAATTTTCTTTGTACTCCCATGCTGGATACTTTGTCGTGACTTCTATTTCTGCGCCAAGACTATCAGCTGCAATTTTATTTACAAGTCCAATATATTCTTTAGAAGACTGGACAGAAGATCTAATGTTAGAAATAATATTTATAGATTCTTCTTTATCTTCAATTACTCCAACATTCACAGAAGTCTCTACTAATCCGTGAATATTTTTACTCATAGCAATTACGCCATTAGGAAGTATGTTTAATAGACTTAAAATTTTATTTTTTAATTCATCAGTAAAGGCTTTTTCTGAATTGACCTTTGTTTTTTCAAAATTTAACCTTACATCAGGATCAACTTTTCCAAGTTCTGTAACGAAATGAGAATTAAGTTCCACGATTATGTCTTGAATTTTTTTGATATCTTCTTCTTTTATTGCAACTATTGCCTTTGCATATCTTGGAATTGCATTAGGTTTTGCTCCGCCTTCAATTTCAACTAAGTCTCCGTCAACTTTTTCAAAAATTTTGTAAAGACTTCTTCCCAAAATTTTTATTGCGTTGCCTAAACCAACTTGAATTTCTTGACCAGAGTGTCCTCCTCTTAATCCATTTACAATTATTTCGTATATCGTTTTTTCTTTGTCTAATTTCTTGAATTCTTTTTTAAATTTTATAAGATCTCTTTCTGCACCAGCACATGAAATACATCCCACACCTTCAGTTTCTGAATCGAGGTTTAAAAGTCTTTTTGACGTAACCATTCCCTTTTCAAGATTGGCTGCACCAGTCATTCCACTTTCTTCGTTAACTGTGAAAAGTGCTTCTATCTTTGGATGTTTATACTCCTTTGACTCTAAAAGAGCAAGTATCATGGCAACAGCAATTCCATTGTCTGCACCAAGAGTTGTATCGTGAGCGACAATAAAATCGCCATCTATTTCATACTTTATTGCATCCTTGGAAAAATCAATTATACATTCAGGAGTTTTTTCACAAACCATGTCCATATGACCTTGCAAAATTATGCTGTCAACGTCTTCATAGCCCTTTGTTGCTTCTTTTATAATAACAACATTTCCTATCTTATCAGTTTTATATTCTAAATTATGTTCTTTTGCAAATTCAATTAAGTAATTTCTAATTTTTTCTTCTTCAAAGGAACATCTTGGGATTTTTGTCAATTTATCAAAATAATAAAAAATTCTATTATCCAACAAGGTATTCATATCTTTCATTTTAACCTCCTAGTTACATTATACATAAGTGTAAAGGATATTTATAGCTTAAAAAGTGTAATTATCTTTAAATATTTTAATCATTTTTTCTGGACTTGTGGCATCACTTTTATTAATTTCACAAAGAACAGAGTTAAATTTATTTAGAGATGTATTCAAAAGAAATTCTATGGTTGTTTTTTCTCTAAATTCATCAATTACTGAAGACAAAAATACACTTTCCACTTGATCACGTTCATCTTTTGAAAGATCTTTGCTTTCGAAAAGATTAGATAAACACATCATATATTCGTATCTCACAAAAATAATAAATTCTGTAAAAATTTCGCCATAGGATTCTTGAGAAATTAATCTTATTATTTTAAATAAAATATTCCAATCCAAATCATTGTTTATAACTTCTCCAAGAATTTCTGTGATTTCTTTTGAAAAACTGTCATAATATTTTGGATTCTTTTCAAAAACTATGTATTCCTCAACATTCATCTCATTACCTGAAACAGAATTAATTTTATTAATTAAATCAATAAAATTTTCTCCGTAACTTAAATCTTTATTTTTTGAAGATTTCATAAATAGAAAATCAACAACTACGTCTGTAATAATTTTTATATTTATAAAAAGTCCAAGTTCATCATGTATTTTCCTAGTGAAAACATCGTGAAGAATTTTTGAGAGAAGTTTCTTTAGCTGAATTTCTGCAGAAATAGTTTCAGAAGCATCTTGTTTTTTCACATGGTCGTATAAAATCATTAATTGTTTGTCAATCATCTTCAAGCTGTCATTAATTGAATTCATTATTTCTCTAAAAAAACCTTCTGTAATAATGTAATTGTAATTTTTGTAAAGAAGTTTGTGATCAATTTCTCCCCAAAAAACATTTACGAAGGATTTTATTTGAAGTTCAAAACAATATATAAAAGAACCTGTGTCATATTCGCCATCTAATTTATACATTTTAAAACCATTTGCAAGAGTTTGAGGCTGTGGGTCATCTAATTTTAATCTAATCTTTTTATTAATATTTGACTTGTAATAGCCTCTGTCAGACTTTATAGTAAAATCTTCAATGATTTTTTTATACAGTGCTTCTTCATCTTTAATAAAACGACATTCAACTCTAATGCCAACTAAATCTTGAATTTGTTTAAAGCCACGAACGGGATCAGGAAACCTCATGAAAAAATTTCTTCTAATTAATTTTTCACGAAGAGATTCCTGAGTTTTTATTCTCGTAGTAATATTTGTGAGTCTATCGTCATCTAAAAATATGTAGGAAAAATACTTTTTAAGCTCTTTATTAACTCCTGCAAGTTCAATTTTGTGATAATCAAAAAGATCTAATACATCGTCGATGTAATTAAAAAGCTCGAGTTTCATATTTCACCTAGACATTCATTTTCACTTCATATTTATCTTTAAGTTCAGTTATTTTTTTGTTATAAATTTCTTGTTCTTTTTGCCTTCTAATTTGTGTAGCAATTTTATCCTTAACTTCATCAAGGGTTAAATCTCTACCTTTATTTTTGTCATTAATTTTAATAATGTGATAACCAAATTGTGTCTTAACAGGTTGAGTAACTGTTCCAACTTCGTTTGCAAATACTGCGTCTTCAAATTCCTTTACCATTTGTCCCCTAGTGAAAGTCCCTAATTCGCCGCCCTTTTCCTTTGATGGACAAGTAGAAAATTCCTTTGCAAGACTTGCAAAATCTTCGCCATTTTTTATTTTTTCATAAATTTCTCTTGCCTTGTCTTCTTCTTCCACTAAAATATGAGAAGCATCTGCACTTTCCTTTTCTTTAAAAGCCTCTTTATTATCTTCGTAGAATTTTTTAATTTCCTCCTCTGTTACAGTTACCTTTGCAAGAAGTTTTCCAAGAGCGTAAGTTTTTAACATACTCTCCTTAGTTTTATCTAAAACTTGTATAAATTCGTCATCTTTATCCATTCCCTTTTCTATTGCATCTTGATACAAAAGAGTTTGATATACAAGTTCATTTACAACTTCTTTATTCATCTCTTCCCCGCCAAAATATTGTTTAAGCTGTGGATTTAGTGAATCTATAAATAAATTGTAGTCCACTCCTGTAATTTTCTTGCCATTTACCTCTGCTAAAAGCTTGTCCTTATCCATTATTACCTCCGCAATTTATATCAATTTATAAGTTTCCCATAATTTATGTTACCATTTGAAAAAACTTTTTTCAACTAATATAGTGGCAGCAAACTCTCGCATAAATCTCGCTTTTTTCTTTATTTTTAAAGAAAAAGTAAAGCTTATCATCTTCTAAATAGACATAAATAAAGACACGATCACCGTATTTCAATTCCTTTACATAATTTATATTCACATCAGTAAATTTTATATTATATAAACTTTTAGGCAATGCTTCATAAAGTAGTTTGGCATAGACGCTATTGTTCACATGATTATTTATATCTATATCAGCTTTTAATATATTATAATCAAAATTATTTATAGCCTCTATGTCCTTAGGCTCATTAATTCTTTCAATTTTATCAAAATTCTTCACATAATATGTGCTATAAATTTCAGAAACTTCTCTTGGAATTTTTATTGGCTTTAATTTTTTTAAATCAATTAATAGAAAAATGGAAGATGCCGAAACTATTTTTTCACCTTCTGCATACATTTCAAATTCACGAAATGCGTTAATACCCTTAAAACTACTTGCCCAAGTTCTTACTTTTATCTTTTGATAAGCTTTTGGATATTTTAAAATTTTTATAAACCATTTATAAATCATCCAAGTGTAACCTTTACTTATTAAGTTGTTACTATCTTCGCCTAAACTAATTGACTGACAATTTGATGTCTCCACAAAATAATTAATTATATGATTAAGTGGAAGTTCTCCATTTTTGCACAAAAAATTTTCCACAATATACTCTTTTTCGTAAATACTCATAACTACCTCCAAATTTATTTTAACACATTACTTTTTTTATTTTTTAAAATAAAATTTACAAAAATCATCATTTATCTTTAAAAGTTTACTTTAAATAGCCCTTATGTTAAAATCAACTGAAGAGATAAAAATAATTTAAGCGCCTGAGCCCTAGTGGCTGACGAGGGATAGAGTTATCGAATATCGGCGGATGCTCTAAAGGTTTCACAGCCTAAACATTTTACAAAAAATAAAAGCAATTTTATAACAAAATAAATGTAGTGAATCTCTAATAAATTTGGAGGTAGAAATATGTGCGGAATAGTTGGATATATTGGAAAAAACAACGCAACGAAATTAGTGCTAGAAGGTCTAAAAAAATTAGAATACAGAGGTTATGACTCTGCAGGACTTTCTATTATAAGAGATAATAAATTGATGACCTTTAAGAAAAAGGGTCGCATAAAAGTTTTGGAAGAATCCTTTGATCAAGATGAATTCTCATCAAATATCTCAATTGGACATACAAGATGGGCAACTCACGGAGAGCCAAATGAAATAAATGCTCATCCTCATCTATCAAGTGACGGCAAAATTACTGTTGTTCACAATGGTATCATTGAAAATTACTTAGAGCTTAGAAATGATTTAATAAAAAAGGGATATAAGTTCCTTTCACAAACGGATACAGAAGTAATTCCAAATGTAATTGCTGATAATTATAAGGGCGACATCTTAGATGCTGTTTTTAAGGCAACTGAAATTTTAAAGGGCGCTTATAGCATTGGCATACTTGATGAAAATGAACCTAATAGACTTATCGCTGTTAGAAATTCATCTCCCCTTCTTTTTGCAATTTGCAAAGACGGATATTTTATTGCAAGTGATATTACATCAGTAATTGAACATACAAATAAAATTATTTATCTCGAAGATGGCGATATAATTGATATTCGAGAAAATTCCTATAAGATTTACGACAAAAACCACAAAGAAGTTGAAAGAGAAATAACTGAAGTTAATATTTCAGCAGCAGACGCATCTAAGGAAGGCTACGACCATTTCCTAATTAAAGAAATTCACGAGCAACCTCGCGTTTTGCGTGAAGTTATTTCAATTAAACACAATAATTATGTAATAAATCTTCCAGCAGAAGGAAGTCTTTCACTTGAAGAATTAAAAAATATTAACAAGATTTATATCACTGCTTGTGGAACTGCCTTTCATGCAGGAGAAGCAGGAAAATATGCAATAGAAAATCTTGCAAAAATTCCAGTCATCTCTGAAATTGCTTCTGAGTTCAGATACAAAAATATGTTTACCGATGACAAATCCCTCGTTATTTTTGTATCACAATCAGGAGAAACGGCAGATACTTTAGCTGCATTGAGAAAAGCAAAGGCGATTGGTGCAAAAACTCTTGCCATTACAAATGTAGTTGGCTCATCTATTTCAAGAGAAGCTGATAAAGTTGTATATTGCTATGCTGGCCCAGAAATTTCTGTCGCTTCAACTAAAGCTTACACTACACAAGTAATTTCCCTTTACTTCTTGGCGATGGACATAGCGCTAAAATTAAAGGCAATCACTCAAGAACAGGTTAAAGATATAATTCAAAACATGGAAAAAATTCCATCTCAAATTGAAGAAATCTTAAAACACAAAGATGAATTTAAAAAAATTGCAAATTCTATTAAAGATGCAAAATCAATTTTCTACACTGGAAGATCACTTGACTATATAACTGCAAAAGAAGGTGCACTAAAACTTAAAGAAATTTCCTATATTCACACTGAAGCCTTCCCTTCAGGCGAATTAAAACACGGTTCCATCGCCCTTATTGAAGAAGGCACACCAGTTATATCAGTAGCAACTCAAAGTTCTATTTTGGAAAAAACAATTTCAAATAACCAAGAACTACTAGCAAGAGGTGCCACAGTAATTTCAATTGCAGAAGAAAAAAACAAATTTGTAAAGGACTCTTCTGATGTAATGATTGAAATTCCAAACACAATAGATTTGTTAACACCGCTTCTCGCAGTAATACCAGAACAATTGATTGCATATTACGCTTCAGTCTTACTTGGCAATGATGTAGACAAACCAAGAAACTTGGCAAAATCTGTAACAGTAGAATAATTATTAGAGCTGCCTTTGTGCAGCTTTTTTAGTTTTCATAAGGACATTTCGGGTATATAATATAAATGGAGTTGAATTTTATGAATGAATACATATACCTTCTCATATCCATTGTGGCACTTTACTTTTCATATTTGTTTACACTTATAGAAAATGCCTATCTTGCCCTTGGACCTGTAAAAATTTCAAAATTAGAAGACTTAGAAGTTAAAAATCTTGCAATTATAAAAAAACTTGTTAAAAATGAAAATATTTATTCTTCAACACTTATTTTAGATTATTTTTCCAATTCACTTACTGTGATTTTTATGTCTTTATTTTTCTTTTTTAAATGGAATCATATTGGAATGATTTTTGGAATAATAATCTCCACTATAATTGTAATAATTTTTGGCGAAACCTTGCCTAGAAACCTTGGCAAAAATAATTATGAAGTAATTGTACCTAAGTACGCAAAATTTTTAAAATATTTAATAGTTTTTATGCGTCCACTTTCATTACTAATTACATTTCTATCTCAAAATATTATTAAATTAATTATTAAGGACAAAAGTTATAAAGAGCCAATAATTACAGAAGATGATTTAAAAGATGCAATGGACCTTAGTATAGAAGAAGGAATTATAAATAAAAATGAGTCCATAATGATTCAAAATGTAATTGGATTTAAAGATACCTTTGCAAAAGATATTATGACTCCAAGAACTGACATTGTGGCAATTGATATTGAAGACGACTATGAGGAAATCATCGAAAAAATTTCTGAATATTCTTACTCGAGAATGCCAGTTTATCAGGATAGTTTAGACAACATCATTGGCATATTAAATGTTAAAGAACTCTTCCACATGGATAGGACAAAAACCCTTGCTGAAAATAAGTCTTTTTTCAAAAAGCCTTTTTTCACCTACGAGTACAAACCTACGGGGACACTTTTTAGTGAAATGAGACAACATAAATTATCTGTTGCCATAGTTACTGACGAATATGGCGGCACTGAAGGCATGATAACCTTTGAAGACATTATTGAAAAAATTGTGGGACAAATCTCTGACGAGTATGACACAGAGGAAGATGAAGACATAATAAATATCGCTCCTGGAAAATATTTAATCGACGCATCAGTTAATATAGACGAAATAAATCAAAAATTTGGAACAGAACTTGAATGCCAAGAATTTGATTCCCTTGGCGGATTTATCATCGAAAATATCGATAGATTTCCAAAGCTAAATGAAGTTTTAAATATTTCTGATTTAAAATTTACAATAGCAAAGAAAACAAAAAATAGAATTGAAAAAATAATATTAGAATTTCCACAAAAGAATATGTAAAATAAAACTCCCAGCAAATTTCTATTAAAGAAATTCAAAGGGAGTTTTATTTTGTAATTTAATTTAAGAACCGCTTATTATCTTACCGAAGAAGGATAAGAAAATTGGATTGTATATATCGTCAATTATTACTGCAAAGGAAGGATAAAGTACCCAAGCAATAGTATTGTATCCATAAGTATCCATTACTGCCTTTGTATTAGCTACTGCATTTGGACCTGATCCACAACCCCATCCACAGTTTCCTGCTGCCATGACTGCTGCGCCATAATTTCTGCCAAATAAATTGTAAGAAACTAAAATTGCAAACAATGCCATAAGAACTGCTTGAGCTACTAAAACTATTCCCATTTGTCCTAAGTGACTTAATAATTTAGTAATATCAATTGTCATGAGAACTAGTGCAAGATAAAGCTCGAGGAACATGTGCTCAATAGCACTAATTTCAGATACATAAGTGTCCCTTTTAGATTTTTCAATGATATTTCTTGCAATTGCTCCAGCAAATAAACAACCTATAAACTTAGGCATTTCAATTTTTGGAATGCTGTCAAGCAAGAAGTAAATTGGCATACCTAGAGCCGCTATTAATAAAACCATGGCAAAAGCCACAATCATTCTGCTGTCAACTAAAGGCACTACTTTATCATTAAGTTCAGATTCTGGCCTATCGTTTGGATCAGCTTTTAAATTATATTTGCTAATTAAAAATGCTGCCACAGGTCCACCAATTAATGAACCCATAATATTTCCCATTGTTCCTGCTGCAACTCCAATTTCCGTTACTCCATCAGGTGCTCCCCATTCGGCAAAAATTGGTCCAAAGGCAGATGCAGTTCCAACTCCACCTGACATAGCTGCTGATGAACATTGAAGTGCAAACAATGGATGCATACCTATTGCCTTGCCAACTAATACTCCAACGATGTCTTGCAAAGTTATCAATAAGCAAGCTGCAAAAGCAATATTGAAAATCAATTTTCCTCCTGCTTTTTTAAATAAAGATGCAGAAAATCCATATCCAACTGTTAAAAAGAATATATTCTGTGCAAGATCCTTTGTAATCTTTGCATCAAAATTAAGGGCAATAATTCCTGATAATTTAATGATTGCCACAATGATAGAAAATATAAGTCCTGATACAACTGGTGCAGGAATTGCATATTTCTTTAAAGCAGATGAATGACTTACACACCATCTACCGGCAAAAATTACTAAAGCCGCAATACCTAGTGTACAAAGGTATTCAAATTCAAAACTTGCAACTTCGCCATTTTTACCGGGAGTATAAGTTCCAAAATAACTAAGAACGTGTTCTAATGTCATACTAAAACCTCCAATAAAATTTTTCATAATAAACTCTTAAATCTATAAGAATTATTATAATAAAATATAATATCATAAGGTTTTTCCTTTTACTATTAATTTTTTTAAGTAAAGTTTTTTCAAAGAATCTAGAGCAACATTTTTCATATATTATTGAAAATTTATAAAAAAATAAGAGACTCAAAATGAATCTCTTTTCTTTCTTAACTTTAATTAACATCTTGAAGTTCTACTACCTTCATTTTAGAATTTTTCCAACTTGCGTTGTCTCCAAGGTCTTCCACTATTTTTATAAGTAATTCGTCATCTTCCAACTCTTCTGAAAAGGGTTTTACTCTTGCTTCTGAGTCATGAGGAATCCAATCTATCTCATAGCCAAGATCCTTATTTGTGATTACTCTGCTATTGAGATGTTTTAACTCTTCCTCGTCCTCTATCCTTATATATTTTCCATTTTTTCTAGTGTAGAAAAAAATATCTTGTCCATATTTTTCTCTATAATAAATCATGTAAGCCTCACAAGAAAATTGAAAACTTCCAAGTGGGCTAATGTCAAAAATCACTTTTTTCATTACCTCACCTTGGAAGTATTATATCACAATTATAAAGTTTTATATACAATTTAAGTTTTTTTGTAAATTTTTTATCAAATATGACGCACTATTGAAGAAATAACTTCTTCCCTAGTCATTTCTCTTTTTGGATTAAAATTATTCTTCTCATCTAAATTTAAGTAGCCGCCATTTAGCGCATTATTGACATAATCCCTTGCGTAATTAGAAATCTTTTTAGCATCTTTAATTTTTAAATCTTTGCTCTTTTCTAGCTTAAATAAATTTGAAATTACAACAGCATAATCTTCTCTTGTAATATGGTCCTTTGGAGCAAATTCTCCGCTATTTTTTCCCTTCATTATGCCAAGGTCGTATGCCATATTAACATATTTGTTGTCAGTGTCTTTAAACTGTTTTACTGAACCTTGAGCACTTCTCTTGTACTTAATTTCATAAGCTTTGACTGCAATTTCTGCAAATTCTTCGCGAGTAATTTTTTCTCTTGTATTTTTTGCAACTTCTTTAGAGAAAAGTTTTAATTCTTCTGCTTTTAACAAATCATTGTATGCCCAGTTGCTATAATTTCTAAAAATTGGAGCCTTCCCAAGATGTAATTCTTCTGTAAAATTTGATTTGCCGTCATTTTTTGCAAACCTAAGTCTAAAAGTGTAACCTGTTGATGGTCCAACTAATGAATCCAATTCCTTTTGAGTAAGAGAAATATATTTTTTATTATTTTTTACAAGTACATTTTTTGTAACTTTAGATTTTACGTCATTGCCTTCGCTTTTTACTTCAATTTCAATTGCGTCCTTATTTTTTGCATTTTTTATTTCAAAGTTATATACTTCACTTTCTTTAACTGCACTGACATTAAGGGGCATTGCCACTTCCTTTGCTGCAAAAGCACTTATTGGCATTGCAATTAAAATTATCATCAATATAAATATTTTTTTCATTATTCACCTCAAGTTTTTATAATAACAAATATTCAGGTGAAAATCTTTAAAAATTAAACTTTGTAATCAATTTGTAATCTTTTTGATAAAAAGCTAAAGCAATTAAATTCCTAATAATTTAATCAAGTTTATTTTTTCAATGTTATCATTTTTTTCTTCTTGGATTTTTATTTTCATATCCTCTGAAACTTTTTTCTTCACATCTTCTGGAAGATTTTTCTCTGCAAAGGGATAGACTGTATTATTTTCCTTAGTTGCATGATTTCTCAAAAGTTCAACATAAGCCATGGCATTTGTTAGTATGTGAAGTTTTGCAAGTTCTGATTTAGATTTTTCAAATAAGTTTAAATTATTTTCAAGCTCCATTACATATCCCCTTGCCATTTGATGCTCTACAAGCATTCCACCACGCACAACTTTTTCTGCAACTGGTCCAAGATTTTCTAACATTGCCTTAAATAAAATATCTTCTTCCTTTTTGTGATGTCTTCCATCTGCATACTTCCTTATAAAAATTATTGCATTTTTAAAAAATTCCTCATCCACATTTCCCTTTAATATTTCAAGACATTTTTCTTCCATTTTGTCACAAAAAATTAAAATTTCTTTATGCTCATCTTCTAAATAATTAATTGTTTCTTTTAAAGTATCCACTTAATCACTTCCTAAGTATATATTTTTCATCTATCTTTTCAAATTTTATATTAGAGGATTCTAAACTCCCTGAAATAAAATTGTCGCGAAGTATCCAATAATTTTGAGGATCAATATAATTTTTCCAAATGCTTTCGTGAACATCCCTTGTTACTGTAAATACAAGTTCATCCTTATCATTTTTTAAAATTGCAAGTGCATGGTCGCAAGGCATTCCGTCTAAAAATTTTGAAGTTATAAAAGTAAAAGCCTCAAAGGGAGTTTTCCCTCCATTATAATTTTTGCCCATTTCGAAAAATTTATTTTTTATTTTTTCCAAGTCAAAATCTTTTAGTAAAATTGAAACTGCCCTTGCAAGTCTATTTTCACTTCTTACAACCCTACTGTCAAGCCAACCGTGAATATTGCTTGTGTCGATTATATCTTCAAGTTCTCCTCTTTCAATTGGAAAATCTCTATCTAATTCTTTTTTTAACTTAGCACTTTTTTCCTCGTCCAATAATTTTAATAAATTTTCCAAAATATCTTCTTGGAAAATAATTTTTTCGTACATAATGTAATGAATGCGTCCTAAAAATAAACTCATCTTATCCCTCATTTCACATGAAATAATATCATTTTAGTCAAAAAAATAATGTGACAAAAGTCACAAATAAAATATCGCTATTTTTTAATAAATTGCTAAAAGATATTATAAATCCACATTATAAAAATTTTAAATCAATATAAAAAAAGAGGAGCAATACATCAACATAGCTTCTCTCTTTTTCTTGCAAAATATTAAATTATCCTCTTAACTCTTGTCTATTTTCATTAAGCATTTTAATTATTTCTGATAAATTAACTTGTGTGTTTTCAAGAAGTTCATCAGCATAATCTCTTGCGCCTTCTCTAATTTGAGTAGATTCTTCTTTTGCAGATTTTAAAATTTCTGATGCTCTCTCATTAGCTTGTCTTACAAGTTCATTTTCGTCAATAATCTTTTCTGAGTGAGCTCTTGCTGCTGCAATTATTTTGTCAGCTTCGTCATGTGCTCCATTGATTATTTCGTCTTTGTCCTTTGCAATTTTTTGTGCTTCGGAAACTTCTTCAGGAATTTGCATTTTTACTTCATTTACAATTTCCAAAAATTCATCTCTATCAACCATTACCTTATTAGTAAGTGGTATTTGTGATGATGTTTCTACAAGATCTTCCAATTCCTCAACTAAATCAATTAAATTCATATCTTCCTCCTAAGTAATTTTTTCTTCATAGCTTCTCCTACAACAGGAGGCACGAATAAATCTGTATCTCCGTCAAAGGTTGAAACCTCTTTAGCAAGCGTTGAGCTCACAAATAAATTTTCATTAGATGCCAATAAAAAAACAGTTTCAACACCATCTTTATAGTGCATATTTGCCATGGCAAGTGTATATTCATTAAAATAATCAGAAGCTGATCTAAGTCCTCTTACTATTACTTTACAATTTTTTTTCTTTGCATAGTCAACTAGAAGTCCATCAAAAGAATCTATCTCCACGCCCTCTACGCCATTTAGTACCTTGTGAAGGAGTTCTTTTCTCTCTTCAACTGTAAATAATTCTTTTTTTGAAGTGTTGTCAAGAACTGCGACAATTACCTCTCCAAAAATATCCTTCGCTCTTTTTATAATGTCTAAATGTCCATTAGTTACTGGGTCAAAGCTACCCGCATATATTGCTTTCATCTATATCCCATCCACATATGGAAATTGATGTATTTCCATATTTTTTATTCTTTATTTCTACAAAACCTTCGCCAATTAAAAGTGGAATATCAGAATTATACTCCACAATTAGTTGTCCTTTCGGTTTTAATAATTCCTTTTCTCTAATTAGTTTAAAGGCTTTTTTATATAAATCACGCCTGTCAAAAGGTGGATCCATGTAAATGTAATCAAACTTTACATCTAAACTTCTAAGGGCTTTATTCAAGTGATCTTCAATTACAACTGCATAATCCAAAAATTTTGCCTTATCTAAATTGTATTTTACACAATCTATTGCTTCCTTTGATTTGTCAATGAAGTAGGCTTTTTTTGCGCCCCTTGAAATGAATTCAATTCCATTTGCACCGCTGCCACAGAATAAATCTAGGACAATATCGTCAAAAAAATTTTGCCCCAAAATATTGAAAACCGATTCCTTAACCCTATCTTCTGTTGGTCTCGTATCAAAGCCCTTTGGTGCCTTTAATTTGAGTCCTCGTCTATTTCCTGAAATTATTCTCATAAAGCCTCCAAATTAGTTTTATTTTACCATAAGTCAAGAGATAATAAAAGATATTAGTTCAAATCAGAGTAAAAATCAACTATTTCTCTATTTAAGTAAAAATATTTTTTGCTCTCTAAATTTGGATCTTCTTCCAAAATATTTTTCACGTCTTCTGTTGCATATTTTAAAATTGTTTCGTCTCTAAATGGATCTGCAAGTCTTAAATTTGGCATACCTGATTGTCTAGTTCCCAATATATCTCCAAAGCCGCGAAGTTCTAAATCTTTATTTGCAATATAAAATCCATCGTTTGAGTCCGTCATAATTTTCATTCTTTCCCAAGATATTTCACTTTTAGAAAGATTGTAGAGTATGCAATAGGATTGATAATCTCCTCTTCCTACTCTTCCGCGAAGTTGATGTAGTGTTGAAAGCCCAAAACGCTCTGCATTGTAAATCATAATTACAGTCGCATTGGGCACATTTACTCCAACCTCGACAACAGTTGTAGAGACGAGTAAATTTATTTTGTTCTCTGCAAATTCTGTCATAATTTTATTTTTTTCATCTGCCTTCATCTTTCCGTGGAGAAGTCCAACACTATATTCAGAAAAAAAGCCTTTTAATTCTTCATAAACTTTTTCAACTGCTTGTAAATTTTCATAATCTTCATTTTCTTCGATTAAAGAACAAATTACATAGGCTTGCCTGTTTTTTGAAAGCTGAGATTTAATAAAATTAAGAGATTTATCTAGCATATTTTCATTTATTGCAATAGTCTTAATTGGTTTTCTGCCTAAGGGCATAGTCTTTATGACAGAAATATCTAAATCTGCGTAGAGAACTAAACTCAAACTTCTAGGTATTGGTGTAGCCGACATTACAATTGTTGCTGCGTCCTTATTTTTATTTTGAAGCATATTTCTTTGCAATACGCCAAAGCGATGTTGCTCGTCAATAACATTTACTCCTAATTTTCTGAAAACCACATTTTCTTCTATGAGAGCGTGAGTTCCTATTAATATATCAATAGAACCCATCTCCAAATTGTCTAGGATGTCTGTTTTTGCATTTTTTGAAGTTGAACCTATTAACAGTGCTATTTTTACTCCAAGAGGCTCTAAAAGCTCTACAAAAGATTTAAAATGTTGCTTTGCCAAAATTTCTGTCGGCGCCATAATAGATGATTGAAAGCCATTTAAATAGGCAAGATACATTATTATAATTGCAATAATTGTTTTGCCACTTCCAACATCTCCTTGAATTAGTCTATTTATTGATTTTCCTTTTTTCATGTCGTCAAAAATTTCATCGACTACATTTTGTTGTCCTTCCGTTAATTTAAAGGGAAGATCCTCTATAAAATTAAAAACTTTATCCTTAATTTCAAATTTTATTGCATCTCTTCTTTCGTTTTGAAATTTATTTTTCAAAATAGAAAGTTCAAATAAAAATAATTCTTCATAAATTAATCTCTCACGTGCTTGAATGTAATTTTTTCTGCTACTAGGATAGTGAATACTTTTTATGGCGTAATTCTTATCTATTAGAGAGTATTTTTTCAAAATTTCTTCTGGCAAATTTTCTTCAAATAAATTTAAGTCTATTATTTGGTTTATTGCATTTTCAAAGGCAAAATTGTTTAGTCCTTCAGTTAAATTGTAAATTGGAGAAATTTTCCCCAATTTTTTTAAATTATGTATATTTTCAATTTCAGGACTGCTTATGCTAATTCTTCCCCTAAAAAAGTCAGCTTTTCCATATACTAAATACTCACTTCCAATTTTTATTTTAGAATTTAAGTAAAAGGCATTGAAAAAAGAAAGCTCTACCTCTCCACTTCCATCTTCTGCAAGAAAACTTGTTAGAGTAAGACCCTTTCTTATTCTTCTATTTTGAAGTTTTGATATAATTCTAACCTTGAAGGTATTTTTTTCGCCTATTACTGCATTTGAAATGCTTACAATCTTTGAACTATCCTCATACCTTCTAGGATAATATAATAAAAGATCCTCTAGGGAATAAATTCCAAGCTTGTGGAAAAGTTTCTCCCTCTTTGGTCCAATCCCCTTTAAATTTTTTATAGAATCGCTTAACTTAACCATAATTCTCCTAATACAAAAGCCCAAAGAAAAACTTCGGGCTCAAATCTAAATTAATTCTTATTCTAATGAAAGGATGTAATAATAAATAGGTTGATCACCCTTTATAACATCTATATCGACATCTGGATATTTTTCTTCGATGGCTTCACGAACTTTTTCAGCATCTTCTTCCTTTACATCTTCTCCATAAAAAATAGTTAATAGAGAAATTTCATCATCCATAAGTTTATCCACAGTATCAATTACAACATCAAATACAGTTTTTCCACTGGAGATGATTTCCTTTGATGCAATCCCAATTATGTCGTCCTTATGAATTTCTTTTCCGCCAATAGTTGTGTCTCTCACTGCATAAGTTACAGATGCATCAATTACATTTTCTATGGCTTTCATCATATTTTCTTTGTTTTCTTCTTTATCTGCATCTTCGTTAAAGGCAAGAATTGCTGCAATTCCTTGTGGTACAGATTTTGAAGGAATTACAATAATTTCTCTGTCAGAAATGTCCCTAGCTTGCTCTGCTGATAAAATAATATTGCTATTGTTTGGAATTAAATAGATAACTTTTCCGCCAACTTTATCCACGCCCTTTAAAAGATCTTCTGTCGATGGATTCATAGTCTGTCCACCAGCTACGACATAATCAACGCCAAGAGATTTAAAGGTTTCAGTCATTCCACTGCCCATGGATACAGTTATGAAAGAATAATCCTTTTCTTCAATAGATTCTTCCTCTTCTTCTTTCTTTTTAGCCTCAGCAACTTCACTGTCATCAAAAAGAACTTCTCTGTGTTGATACCTCATGTTGTCAATTTTAATATCTTGAAGAAGACCAAGTTCACAAGCGTGTTGCAAAACAATGCCTGGATCATTAGTGTGAACATGAACCTTAATAATATGTGTTCCGCTACCACCAACAACTAATAAACAGTCCCCTAGAGGAGCAATTTTTTCTCTAAAAGTATCTATATCTTCGTAATCAGTATTTATAATAAATTCTGTACAATATCCATATTTAAGAGATTTGTCAGCTTCAGTAAATTGAATTTCTTTTTGTGCTTTTTTCTTCAAAGTTTCGTCTTCGCTTTGATCAGCAATGTCCTCGCCCTTTAAAACTTTAAGTGCACCTTCAAGCAACACAACTAAACCCTTGCCACCTGCGTCAACTACCCCAGCTTCCTTTAAAACTTCAAGCAAATTTGGAGTATTATCAAGGGACTTATTAGCTTCAACAATTACATCTTCTAAAAACTTAATTGGATCTTCAGCTTTTTTATGATGCCTAATGGCAAAATCAGCAGTTTCTCTGCCAACTGTTAAAATCGTCCCTTCAATTGGCTTCATAACAGCTTTATAAGTTGTTTCGCTTGCTCTTTTAAAAGCATGGGCAATATCAGAAATTCCCGCTTCATTAATTCCCTCTAATCCTTCAGAAAAACCCCTTAGAAGTTGAGAAAGAATTACACCACTATTGCCTCTCGCACCCATAAGTGCTCCACGTGCTGCTGCAGCAGAAACATCTCCTACTGAAAAATCTCCTTCCAAACCATCAATTTGTTTTAAGGCAGATTTTGATGTAAGGCTCATATTTGTGCCTGTATCTCCGTCAGGAACAGGGAACACATTAAGAGCGTTTACCTCTTCCTTTCTAGATATTAGATAATTTACAGCCCCTCTAAAAATTTCTTTTAATAAAGGGCCATTAATTTTTTTTATTTCCAAAACCTTACCTCCACTATTTAAGTCTAATTCCTTCTACCAAGACTTCGATATTATCAACTTCAAGTCCTGTCAAGTTTTCAATATTAAACTTAACTCTCTCTATAATATTTTCACCAACAGTAGAAATTTTTACTCCATATTCTAGAATAACATGAAGTTCAATACTAATTTCATTTTCTTCAGTGTTTACAACAATTCCCTTTGATAGATTTTCAAATCTCAAAAGTTCAAAAATCCCATCTGCGGCATTTTTTGATGCCATTCCAACAATTCCGTAGCTTTCCATTGCTGATATTCCAGCTATGTTTGCAAGTACGCTATCTTCTATTACAATATTTCCAAGTTTTCTATTAATAATTGCCGGCATGAGGGCACCTCCTTATCTTTTTTATTATAACAGAGAATTTATAAAAGATTAACAGAAATTAAAAAATTCCTTTGTAAAAAATAATAATTTAGTGGTAAAAAATAATGTTTTAGTGTAAAATAAAAACATATTGAAAAAAATATTTGCACTTAGCAGCAATTTTTGATAGAATATTTGTTGCTTAATGATTAAAGGAGGTGCGTTATGGCTAAAAGATGTGAAATTTGTGGAAAAGAAAAAAAATTCGGAAATAAAATTTCTTTCTCTCACTCTCGTTCTAACAGAAGCTGGTCTCCTAACATTAGAAGAGTTAAAGCTGTAGTTAATGGATCAACAAAAAGAATCAACGTGTGCACTAGATGTTTAAGATCTGGTAAAGTCGAAAGAGCTATATAATTAAGGGTCTTAAAAAAGATCCTTTTTTTGTGTATAAGTTACATATCTTGCAAAGCAATAGTTTTTATTTCAATTTGATATTTAATAAAAAATTCTTGGACTTCTAAACTGAATCCAAAAATCCGCAATAGTGGTAGAGGTTTTTCCATATCAAATATAAATTCTATATTAAACATTTGGAGGCTCAAAATAATGAGTCTTTCTTTTTGTTTAAATAACATATGTTAATAATCCTTAATTTAAAATATTTTAGCTTTAAATTAAGGATTATTACATCTTTAAAACTAAAAGGTTTGTTTTATTTTTACGCTTATATACATATTAACTTGCTTTTTTCACTTTGAGTCTAGGAATAAATTCCCATAAGTGCAATATTTTAAACCAAAAAAAGAACGCGTGTAACCGCGTTCTATAAATATTATGCTCTTGCCAAAACTTTTTGTTTGCCACCTTCTTTATAGACAACAAAAGCGTAAAGTATAGCAATTATAACACCTATTATATTTGCTATCATATAAGGCAAGTTAAAACCAATCTTAGCACCCATAATATAAGCTGTAATGACATAGACATAGAACATACCAGGAATCAAGGATACTAGGAATGCCTTACCATGACGTTGTAAGTAAATTGAAATCATGGCGAAGGCAAACACAGCGATCGTCTGGTTAGCCCATGCGAAGTATTGCCACAAAACATTAAATCCATTTGGACTCAATTTTGCAAAGATTAAGATAGCTAGTACGCATATGAACATACCAATTGATAGACTTAATCTGCTCTTCATAGTTTTTTGTGGAATGTTCAAGTGATCTGCAATCATAAGTCGTGCAGAACGAAGTGCAGTATCTCCAGAAGTGATTGGAAGAACGATAATTCCAATAATGGCAATTAAACCTCCCACTGTACCGAGCATATCATTTGCAACAAGACCTATAACAGCAGGTTTTCCAACAAGACCAGCGTCTATACCTTTGTTGTAAATACCCATTGCAGCTGCCGCCCATATCATTGCGATAAAGCCTTCTAGGATCATCATGTCGTAAAATACGAAACGACCTTCACCTTCACTCTTTACAGAACGACCTATTAAAGTCGCTTGTGTAGAGTGGAATCCTGAAACGATTCCGCAAGCAACAGTTACAAAGAACACTGGTAAAATTGGCGTTCCATTTGGATGTGTGTTTAAATTGCTAAAATCTAAATTATCTAATTGATAACCGTTAAAGAACAAACCAAAGAAAATACCGACAGCGGAAAGTAATAGGATGCCGCCAAAAATTGGATAAACTCTACCGATTATCTTATCGATTGGGAATAGTGTCGCCGCAATATAATAAGCGAAAATACAAGCATAGACAATCCAAACAACAGGGTTTGTTGACACTGCTTCTTGCTTTAATACATTAGTGACTATTAAATCTCCGGGAGTATAAATAAACACTGCACCTACGAGAACCATGAGAATGATTACGAAAATATTGTAGATTAAGTATACCTTCTTGCCGAGATTGCGCTTAATAAGTCCTGGCATTTGTTCGCCACCTGAGCGAATTGAGATCATGCCGCTCATATAATCGTGTAAAGCACCACCAAAAACACATCCGATTGGAATCATAAGAAAAGCCAAAGGTCCAAATAAAATTCCTTGAATTGGACCTAGAATCGGTCCAGTTCCTGCAATGTTTAATAATTCAATAAGTGCGTTCTTTTTTTTGCCCATGGGAACATAGTCGACGCCATCTTGATTTTTAATCGCCGGCGTCTCCCTATCATCCGGTTGAAATACTTTCTCGGCAAATCGGCCATAGGCAAAACCACCGATAATTAAAATAGCCAAGCCAATGAGAAATGTAGTCATATTCTTACCTCCTTAAATAAAATTTAAAGTTGAGGCTAAAAATAAAAATACCTCAACTTAATTTTTCTTATTATATTCTTTTTTTTTAAAAAAGACAATAGAATCATTCACATTTTTTTAAGATTTTCTTAACTTTTAAGACATATGATACACTTTTTTTAATTTGGCACAATTTCTTCAAAATCTTTAATTATTGTTTTAAAAAATAATATTACTAAAACCACTTTTTAATTGGATAAATAAATATAACTAGATTTTTTAAAACTTATGAAAAACAAACTTCTTAAATAAAAAACTTTTTTTGAATTCTAATGCGAAAAATTCTCTAGGGCAAGAATTTAAAAATTATAAAGAGTTAATAAATGAAATAGACAAATATGTCAAAAAGAATAATCCAGGCAGAATCAAGGAAAAAATAAAGGGAGTGAACCCTATAATGTTTAGGATCCACTCCCCTTTAAATAATACAAAATCATTCTGTGTTTAGGCGTTCAGTTCATTCTCTGGATTTTTGGCACTCATATTTTTTAATTTAATTTTTCTAAAAATATTTTTCTAATGTCCTTAATTAAATATAAAGACCCACACCACAAAATCATGTCGCCTTCTTCTGCAAGTTCTAGAGTTTTTTCTACAGCCTTTTCTCTATTTTTTATTGCAAAAATTTCTTTTCTTGAAAACTTTTTAAATTCACTCATAAGAACATCAATTTCTGTAAATCTATCGTTGTCAATTTCCGTTAAGACGATTTTATCTGCAATATTTTCGATTTTTTTTAAAATTTTATCGTGATCCTTATCCTTTAAAAGACTAAATCCTAAAATTAATTTATTATATTTGAATTTTTTTATGCTTTCTTCAATTTTTTCAATTGAGTCTAAATTATGAGATCCGTCAATTACTACAAGTGGATTTTTAGAAAGACATTCTGTCCTGCCAATATTCTTTGCATTTTTTAGTCCAAATTTTATTTTTTCTTCATCTAAGTTGTACTCAGTTTTTAAGAAATCTAAAACCATTAGTGCAAGTGAAGCATTTAATATTTGATGCTCTCCTATTAGATTTATTTCAACATCTTTATAATTTCTAAAGTTAAATTTATTTCCAAACTCATTGGACTTTAAAATTTCAACTTCATTCTCCTTAAATTCGTCAAAGGTAGAATTTTTATCTCTGCTAATTTTTCTAAGAACTTCTTCTGCCTCCTTCTCTTGAGGATAACTAAAGATATGGGAATTTTCTTTTATAATTCCACCCTTTTCCCTTGCAATTTTCCCTATTGTATCGCCCAAAATATTTGCGTGGTCAAGAGAAATGTGGCAAAAAACTGAAATTGATTTTTCCATTACATTAGTTGCGTCAACTCTTCCACCCATTCCAACTTCCATTACAGCAAAGTCTACTTTTTCCCTCGCAAAAAAAATGTAAGCAAGGGATGTTAAAATTTCAAATCCACTTACAAAAATTTTTTTCTCGTCAAGTTCTTCTACTTTTTCTCTAATTTCTGAAGCTAATTTTGCAAAGTTTTCTTCAGATATTTCTATATTATTGATTTTAATTTCTTCACGAATGTTTGTTATGTAGGGTGAAGTAAATTTTCCCACAGAAAAATTATTTTCCTTTAAGGAATTTGCAATAAAACTTGCAACTGAACCCTTTCCATTTGTTCCAGTAATGTGTATTATTTTTAATTTATCTTGTGGCTTGTTAAATATCTCTAAAAGTGTTTTTATATTGTCCGTTGTGAACTCACCAAGAGGAATATTCCTATTTTCAATCCAATTAACTGATTCAGTGTAATTCATATCAATCTCCTTTATAAAAATAGTACCAGAATTTTTACTGGTATTCAATATTTTAGTATATCAAATTCTATGCAATTGTGGTAAAATAGAAAAAATAATTAATTGGAGGTTAAAAGATGAATAATGAAATTCGAATGAAAGATTTATTTGTAATCGGTTTTGCACTTTTTGCAATGTTTTTTGGTGCAGGAAATTTAATTTTTCCACCCTATCTAGGACTTATATCGGGTTCACAATGGTGGATTGGATTTCTAGGCTTTACTATTACAGACGCAGGATTAGGCCTTCTTGCAATCATTGCTCTTTCTAAATACGATGGAAATTTAAATGTTCTAGCTTCAAGGGTTAATAAAGCTTTTGCAATTATTATTTCAACAGCAATTATTTTATGTATTGGACCTTTCTTAGCAACTCCTAGAACTGCAGCTACTACTTATGAAATAGCTATTATGCCAATTTTTGGCGAATCTGTAAATAGATATTTATTCTCTGTGTTTTTCTTTATTATAGCTTGTCTTTTAAGTATAAGACCAAGCAAGGTTGTAGATATAGTAGGTAAATTTTTAACACCTTCGCTAATAATTTGTATGGCAGTTCTAATTGTAAATGGAATTCTTAATCCAATTGGAGAAATTGCAAATACCACTATGATTGACAATATACTTGAAAAGGGAATTGCTGATGGTTATCAAACTATGGATGCCATTGCAGGATGTATGTTTGCACTAGTTGTAATAAATGCTGTTAAGACTAGAAAATATTCTTCGCAGACACTAGAAATTAAGGCAACTATTTATTCAGGAATTATTGCAGCTATATGTCTTGCTTTTATCTATGGCGGTTTAGTATACCTTGGCGCACAAACTTCAAGCCTTGGCATCTATGACATAAATACAGATAACACTCAACTTCTTGTAGATATTACAAATATAGTTCTTGGTGGAGTTGGAGTATATATCTTGGCAATTATAACAGCACTTGCTTGTCTTACAACTGCAATTGGTTTGATTTCAGCTGCAGGTAACTTTTTCAACGAACTAAGCAAAGGTAAAGTTTCTTACGAAATTGTAGTTATTATTTGTTCTATTGTTTCTTGTGCAATTTCAATGCTTGGTGTAAGCCAAATAATTAAAATTTCTGCGCCAATTCTTGAAACACTTTATCCTTGTGCAATGACCATTGTTTTAATAGGATTGTTTAATGACAAAATTAAAGACGACTTAGTCTTCAAAATTCCATCTATAATTTCACTTGTGTTTGGTCTTTTATATGTATTAAAGGGTAATGGACTTCTTGGCGGGCTTAATGATATACTAGCAAAACTTCCTCTTGCTGTATTTGGTCTTGGTTGGGTTGTTCCAACTTTAATTGGCCTAGTGATAGCAATTGTAATTTCAAACTTTAGAAAGCCACAAGAGGCTTAATGTAAAAAACTCTTCTTACTATAATAGTAAAAAGAGTTTTTTGTCTATTTATATGCTAAATATTTTTTGTAGAACTTCTAAAATATTTGTCATCTTAATAACTTGAAGATTCTTATAATTTTCTTCCTTTACATTGGAATATTTTGAAACATAGGCTTTTTTAAAACCCATTCGCTCTGCTTCTTTAAGCCTAACATCTAAGCTTGGAACATTTTTTAGTTCGCCAGTAAGACCAACGTCGGCAATGAAAACTGAATTTGCCTCCACAGGCTTATTGAGAGTAGAAGAAACTATGGAGACCATTACAGATAAATTTGATGCCTGTTCCTTAACCTTAATTCCTCCAGCAGACTTTACCACAATATTTTTATCCAAAAATTTTATTCCCGCTCTTTCTTCTAAAATTGAAACTAAAGTATTTAAGTGTTCCCTTCTAATAGATTCCGAAATCCTTGACGGATAAGGAAGAAATGTCTTTGAAGCTAAGGCTTCTGTCTCCAAAATTATTGGTCTAGTTCCCTCTCTTATAACAGAAAGAGATGAGCCTGCAACTTGTTCATTTTCTGACCTTCTTGTCATAAAGTATTCTGAAGGATTGTCGATAGAAATCATTCCCTTTTCAGTCATTGAAAAAAATCCAATCTCACCAGTGGAACCATATCTATTTTTTGTCGCCATTAAAGATCTCAAATCCTCTGATGAATCACCCTCAATTAATAAAACTGTGTCCACTAAATGTTCAAGACTTCTAACTCCTGCAAGTTCATCTTGCTTAGTCATTTGACCAACTAAAAAAATCATTCGTGGCTTGTTAATGTCCTTTGCAATTTCTGTCATCTTATAGGCACACTCCATGGTCTGTGTTGGAGTGCCTGGTCTTTGAGGAAATTCGTCTAGGGTAAAAGTTTGAATTGAATCAATAATTATAAACTGTGGATCAATTTTTTCCACTTGATCCAAAACTGAATTAAGAGAATTTACTGAATAAACCCAAATATTTTCAGAAAGCTTGTCCAAAATTCTTTCAGCTCTCATTTTTATTTGCGTTTCAGATTCTTCTCCCGATGCGTAAAGAACTCTCATTCCTTTATTTGCAAGGTCATTTGCAACTTGCATAAGGAGGGTTGACTTTCCAGAGCCAGGCTTTGCTGTTAAAATGCTCACAGAATCTCTCACAATTCCGCCACCCATTACTCTATTAAATTCCTCAATGCTAGTCTTTACTCTTTCATCAGAGGAAACTTCTACTGATTTAAGTTTAAGTGCATCTTTGTTATTTTTAGAAGGAGCCTTTTTGCCAGGCTCCTCTTCTTTTTCTTCTAAAGTGTTCCACGAGTTACAGTTTGGACATTTTCCAAAAAATCCTTGGGAAATATATCCGCAATTACTGCACTGATACACTATTTTCTTTTTCATTTTTCTTCTGTTTAGTCCTTTTAACTTTTTCTATTTGAATTTTTTTGTACTTAACATCTACTAAAATTTCATCGCCTTCTTTTATGTTTCCATCTAAAAATTCATCGGCAATTTTATCTTCAATTAATTTTGTAATAGTCCTTTGAAGTGGTCTTGCACCAAACACTTTATCATAACCTTCATCAACTAAGAAATTAATGAGTTTATTTGAGTAATTTGCTTTAATACCCATTTCAGAAAGCCTATCGCTTAATTTATTGAGCATGTTTTTTACAATATCTTTAATTTCAGTTTTTTCAAGAGTTTTAAATATTACTACATCGTCAACTCTGTTTAAAAATTCAGGCCTAAATTTTTGCTTTAAAGATTCCATTATGATTTTCTTCATATTTTCATATTCACTTTTCTTTTCAGTGCTTTCTGAAGTTGAAAAACCAAGAACTGAATTTTTTGCAAGTAGGTTTGCCCCTGCATTAGAAGTCATAATTATAACAGTATCTTTAAAGTTTACAGTCCTTCCCTTTGAATCAGTAACTCTGCCTTCGTCTAAAATTTGTAGCAAAATATTGAAAATATCTGGATGTGCCTTTTCAATTTCGTCTAAAAGAATTACTGAATAAGGATGAGTCCTTACTGCTTCAGTAAGTTCGCCACCTTCTTCATATCCAACATATCCTGGAGGAGAACCAACAAGTCTTGATACAGTAAATTTTTCCATGTACTCAGACATATCAAATCTAATCATATTTTCTTCTTTACCAAATAAATTTTTGGCAAGGCTTTTTGCAAGGAAAGTCTTACCAACACCAGTTGGTCCAACAAATATAAAGCTTCCAATTGGCTTATTCGGATCTTTAAGCCCAATCCTTGACCTCTTAATTGCCTTTGCAAGAGTCTTAACAGCGTCATCTTGACCTTTTACATCTTCTTTTAACTTACTATCAAGTTCTCTTAACTTTTCAGTTTCTTCTTCAGTCATATCTGTTACAGGAACTTTTGACCATTCAGAAACTATTTCAGCAATAAGTTCTGGAGTTACTTTTTTCTTTGATTCTTTTTCTTCAAATTTTTTTATTTCTTCTTTGTATTTTTCTTCAATATTTTTTTGTTCATCGCGAAGATTTGCAGCAAGTTCATAATCTTGATTTTTTACTGCCTCAGATTTTTTATTTTCAATTTCTTCAAGCTCCTTTTTGTATTTTTCTTCAAATTCAGGAACTTTGTAGGATTCAATTTTAAGTTTTGAACTTGCCTCGTCTATTAAATCAATAGCCTTATCAGGTAAAAATCTATCATTTAAATATCTATCGGAATATTTTACAGCAGCCTCAATAGTTTCCTCAGGAATCACTACATGATGATGCTTTTCATAAATTTTTTTGAGTCCCCTTAAAATTTTTATAGAATCTTCAACGCTTGGTTCATCAACCATTATTGGCATAAGTCTTCTCTCAAAGGCTGAATCTTTTTCAATTTTCTTTCTATACTCAGAAATTGTTGTAGCCCCAATAACTTGAATAACTGACTTAGTAAGCATTGGTTTTAAAATATTCGATGCATCAAGAGATCCTTCGGCTGAACCTGCGCCAATTATTATATGCATTTCATCAATAAATAAAATGATGTTTTTGTTTTTTGCAGCTTCATTAGTTACATTTTTTAATCTCTCTTCAAAGTCTCCTCTGTATTTTGAACCTGCAATAAGCTGAGAAATATCAAGAGTTAAAATTACTTTATTTTTCATAATTTCCGGCACATCTCCTGCGACAATTTTTGCAGCAAGTCCTTCTGCAATTGCAGTTTTACCAACACCAGGTTCTCCAATTAGTACAGGATTATTTTTTGTCCTTCTTGACAAAACTTGAATAACTCTCTTTATTTCCTTTTCTCTTCCAATTACAGGATCAATTTTTCCTTCTTCAGCCTTTTTATTTAAATTTGTAGTATATTTTTCCAAAGCTTCGGAAGAAATTTCCCCATCTCCTTCTTCAGAAGTTTCATATTCTTCCATATTGTTTAAAATGTCATTTTCAAGACTCATAATATCAATGCCAAGTCTTTTTAGAACTAATATGGCAACACCTTGACCCTCGCGCAAAATTCCAAGGAGAAGATGTTCTGTTGAAACTGTAACTTCTCCCATTTCTCTTGAAACTTCAAAAGCAAGTTCAAAAATTCTCTTAGTCCTTGGAGTGTACGCAATACTGGATACAACTGGACCTTGACCACTGCTAACTATATCAAGTGTGGCTTCCTTAGCCTTTTTATAATCGATGCCAAGTTTTGATAAAATGTGTGCCCCTGTGTCTGTTCCTTCTCTTATTATTCCAAGAAGAATGTGTTCTGAACCTATATATGGATGTTTTTGTTCCCTTGCCTCTTGCTGTGCAAAAAGAATAGCCTTTTGTGATTTTTCACTAAATTTTCCAAACATACTCATTTGAAAACCTCCTTCATGAGAGCTCTTGCCTTATTAGCTCTTAAAATGTCTCGCGACTTGAGATCTAATATTGCACCCCTCTCAATTTGCAAATGTCCATTTCTAAGCTTAGTAATCTCTTCATAAAAATCAAATTCTCGATTTGGTTTTAAGATTGAAAGTTCAATTCCAAGATTAATTGTGCTCATGGACTGCATCATCTCTTCTTCCGATAAAACTCTTGCATTTGCAAGAACTCCAAAGGATCTGTTTACCATATCCTCTAGAGTAATAATATTGTCTAAATAAAGTTTTTTTCTATTTTCCCTTTCAACATCGGCAATTTCTCGCGCGATGATTTTTAATTTATCAACATAAGACTTTTCATCTTCGCCAAAAGTTGATTCAAAAGACAAAGTGTAAATACTTCCCAAGGCTTTATTTGAACTATCTCTATATGAACCCAAAGTGTAGCCAAGTCTTGAAAGTCCCCTTGCTATTTCATTTATTCCAAAATAATTTAGCGCCGGAAGATATAAAAGTACAATTGGCTTTAATCCTGTCCCGGAATTTAAAACTCTTGAACTTAAATACCCAAAATTTGGATCAAAAGCAAAATTAATTTTATCTTCTAAATTTTCTTCAAGACTATAAATCTCTTTAAATAAATCACTTAAAGTCTTTGTCCTAGAAAAAATAGAAAGCTCAACATGTTCTCCTGCGTTAATTAAAATATCTGGAGCATCCTTTTTCTCATAAAAGCCAATATTACTTTTTTCTAAAAATTTTTTCCCAATTCTTCCATTTTCAACATACTCAAGTTTTTTTAAAGAAGAAATTTTTTCCATATCAACTTTAGTGTACCCTAAATCAGTTAAAATAGGATAAAAAAATTCTAAGTTTTTCTTTAATTCTTCCTCAGTCATTGTGTTTACAAATTTTTTACCGTCAATATTTCTATATAATTTTAATTTATAACCTAAAATAATTTTAGACACTGACATCTTCCTTTAACTTCTTTATTTCATCCCTAATCTCTGCTGCCTTTTCATATTCTTCCAAATTTATGGCAAGATCTAATTTTTCTTTTAAATCCTCAAGTTTTCTGTTGTAAACAAGATAATTATCTGCATTTTTTGGGATCTTACCCCTGTATTTTAAATTAATGTTTAGTGCACTTAAATATTTTCTAATTTCCCCTCCAAAAGAATCATAACATTTTGGACATCCAAGAGTTCCTGTGTTCTTTAATTCACGAAAACTCCTTCCACAATATTCACAACTTAGATCCTCTTCATCATTATAAGAATTTGTTGTAAATTGAAAAATATTTCTAAGTGCATTCTCAAGTTGAGGAATTATATTTTGATAACTCTTGAAATCTTTTCTAAATTTTTCCTCTGCACAAACTTCACATAAATGTACTTCTTCTATTTCATCGTCATTAACCCTAGTATAAGATATGACAGATTCTCTTTCCTTACAAATATCGCATAGCATATTCTTCCCCCTAACTAAAAATAACTAGTAGCATATTTTTTAAAATATCTGCCCGCAGTTCATTTTTATTTTCACACTCACTAAGCGCTCTATCTGAGAGAGCAACTTTTATTAGTTCCATCTCTCTTTTACTTACTTTTTTAATTCTCAATAGCTCCTTTAATAATTCATCTGAATTATTTTTTGTAATTGAATCGCCAATGAAACTTAAAAAAGTATCTAAAACATCTTCATCATCTTCAATTTTTACTTTTACTATTCTAATGTAGCCTCCACCGCCTCGTCTTGACTCAACATAGTATCCCTTAACAGGCGTAAACCTTGTTGTCAAAACATAGTTTATTTGCGAAGGAGCACAATTAAAATGATCTGAAATTTTTGATCTTTGTATCTCAACAACTCCACCAGATTCAAAAATAAGTTCATTTAAAAAATCTTCAATGGAGTTAGAAAGCTTTGCCATAGCACCATTCCTTTGACTATCTTTGTCCTTTGATTTATAAAAATTTTGACTATCTTTTACTATTTCTAGTTTAATATAAAATATAATTTTTGTAAAGCTTTTAGTTTCAAATAATAAATTATTATAAAATTTTTCTTAATTGATATCAACAATATTCTCAACTAAAAAGGTTGAGCATTGCCCAACCTTTCAATTAAATCTGCTTTATTAAATTTACTTTTCTTTATTTCTTTCTTCTATTATTTTTTCCGCAATATTTTGTGGAACTTCTTCATATCTTACAAATTCCATGCTAAAAGTTCCTCTACCTTGAGTAAGAGATCTTAAATCAATTAGATATGAGAATAATTCAGCTTGTGGTGCTTCTGCAATTAAAACTTGAGTGCCGTCATTTTGTTGGTCCATACCAAGAATTCTGCCACGTCTTTTGTTCATATCTCCCATTACATCGCCGAGATAATCTTCTGGTATTGTAACTTCGACTTTCATAATTGGTTCAAGAAGAACTGGACTTGCCTCTTGCATTCCCTTCTTAAAAGCAAGGTTTGCTGCAAGTTTGAAACTCATTTCGTTGGAGTCAACATCGTGGTAAGATCCATCGTATAAAACAGCCTTGAAATTAGTTACAGGATATCCTGCAAGAACTCCCTTTTCCTTTGATTCAATTATTCCCTTTTCAACTGCAGGGAAATAATTCTTTGGAACTGCTCCTCCAAATACTTCTTCGTCAAACTCAAATTCTTTGTCAGATGGTTCAAATCTAATCCAAACATCACCATATTGTCCAGCTCCACCTGATTGTTTTTTATGCTTACCTTGAACGCTTGCCGTCTTTCTAATTGTTTCTCTATAAGGAACAATAAATGGAACAATATTTACTTCAACTCCATAAGTGTTCTTTAATTTCTCAAGAATTACATCTAATTGAACTTTACCTTGACCACCAATAGTCATTTGTTTAGTTTCAGGGTTTCTTTCAATTACAAATGTTGGATCTTCATCTCTAATCTTTCTCAAAGATTGAGAAAGTTTTTCTTCGTCGCCCTTAGTCTTTGGTTCAATTGCATAGTATAAAACTGGTGTAGAATATTTTAATTTTTTATATTCAACAATGTGATCTTTATCGCAAAGAGTGTCCCCTGTAACTGTTTTAGCAAGTTTTGTAGTTGCGCCAATATCTCCTGCGTAAATTTCATCTATTTCAATTTGTTCTTTACCTCTCATGATGTAAAGTCCACCAAGTTTTTCGTTTTCTTCTGCGTTTACATTGTAAAGAGCTGTGTTTTTATTTACAATTCCGGAAATAACTTTGAAGATAGAAATTTTTCCAAGGAATGGGTCTGAAATTGTCTTAAATACTACTGCAGCAAAAGGTTCCTTTGCAGAAACTTTTCTTTCTTCTCCTTCTTTAAATCTAAAACCTTGATGTGCACGTTCATCATCTGGAGCAGGCATATAGTTTACGATTGTATTGAGAAGTATATCAATACCAATGCCCTTTTCGCCACTTCCTACAAGTAGTGGAACTGCATCCCCTTCAAGAAGTGCTGTGGTAACTCCTCTCAAAAGATCTTCTCTAGTGAATTTTTCTCCAGAAAAATATTTTTCCATCAAAACTTCATCAGAGCCAGCAACAACTTCTGCAATTTCTTCATACATTCTTTCAGTTGCTTTAACTTGATCATGATTTAGTTCAGTTTCTTGTGGCGCAGAATTTACATATTTATATCCCTTTTGGAAAATAACATCTGTAACACCAACAAAATGTTCACCTTCGCCAATTGGCACAGAGAAAGGAATAACTTTTTTACCAAAGGAAGCTTCAAGCTCATCCATTAGTTTTCTAAAGTTTACATTTTCTCCGTCAATTTTATTTATAAAAATAATTCTTGGAAGTCCAATCTTTTCTGTGTATTTCCAAGTTCTTTCAGTTCCAACTTCAACTCCCTTTGTTGCGTCAATAACCATTATTGCAGCTTCACTTGCTCTTAAAGCACCGTGAGCTTCTCCAACAAAATCAAGGTATCCTGGAGTATCTATTACATTTACTTTATAATTTCTCCACTCAATAGGAATAATTGATGTTCCAATAGAAGTTCCTCTTTCCTTTTCTTCCTTTGAAAAGTCAGAAACTGTATTTTTGTTAGAAACATTGCCAAGTTTTTGTGTAGCTCCACTTTGGAATAACATAGCCTCTGTTAGGTTTGTCTTTCCGGAGCCAGAATGTCCTACGAGAGCAAGATTTCTTACCTTATCTGTTGTATATACTTTCATACTTTCCTCCTGTTATGTAAATTTTTTGAAATCGTTTCTATATATAAATTATAACATAGATTGCTACTTTTGAAAACTGTGTAAAATTATCAATTTAGGGTATTAAAATTTTAAGATAATTTTAAATAAATGAGTGATGAAAATGAATTTTAAATTTTTTAAAAAAGATAATATTCCCTACATAATTATTATTTCTCTTTGTTTAATAATTGGATATCAATACTATGATTCACATAAATTTGATGATGACGCTACAAAATTTTTGGCCACAAAAACTTCAAATTCATCGTCAAAAACCTTTTCTAAAAAAGAATTAACTGAAGAAGATGAAATTCAGACTACAAAGGAAGCTAAAGAGATAATGGTGCATATTTCTGGTGCAGTAAAAAATCCTGGAATTTTAAAATTAGATTCATCAAAAAGAGTTGTAGATGCAGTTGAAATGGCAGGTGGTGCAACAAATGAAGCCGACCTCGATAGGATTAATCTTGCATCAAAACTTCATGACGAAGAAAAGATTTACATTCCAAAAATTAATGAAGTTAATAATAATGAAGCTACGCAATTAGTTTCAAATAATTCTAGGGAAAATCCTGGAGGTAAAATAAATATTAATAGTGCAGATGCAGCTGAACTACAAAAAATCCCTGGAGTTGGTCCAAAGACTGCTGAGAAAATTATAAATTATCGCTCTCAAAATTCTTTTTCATCAATTGAAGATATTAAAAATGTCGATGGCATTGGCGATAAAAAGTTCGAATCAATGAAGGATTATATCTCAACTTAAATTTTAAAGGATTATTATTAAATCATGAACTTATTCTAAAGTTTCATTAATATTATTTATTTTAAAAAAGCTCAAGAAAAAAGAAGCACAATGTGCCTCTTTATCTTAAGCTTTTTTTCTAGTATTTCTTTTATACCTATTTTTATTTGAACTTGCAATTCCAATTATCAAAGCAAATATTAGTGAAACCAAACCAGAGGATACACCAATTACAAATATAATTAAATTATCGAGACTTCCTGGATCAAAAAGTTTATTTATCACCATAAAAAGTGAAATAATTCCAATGAAAACTAGGGCAAGTCCTGGCAAATATTTTATAAATTTTAAATCTCTTGCGGCAAAGTTTACTATAAAGGTAAGGACAACTCCAATTAAAATTGCGCCAAGAGTTAGGAGCAAGTAAGTTGAATTTTCCATGACCATTTCCATTATTTTGTTCATTTTACACCTCATTTATTTGATGACAATTCTTGTTGCCAAATATTTGAATAGCGACCTATTGCCCACTCAGTCATAATTGTGGACGCTTCATTTCCTATCTCTCTTTCAAAAATTGGACTAGGAAGTATTTTGCTATCCTCTATATTATAAATTCTTATAAAATTTTTTTCCAATGTTATTAAAAATTTATTGTCAGGGGATACAAAGCCATCTTTTATGCTAGATTTGAAATTTTTTATTTGAGACATTGGAATATTTATCTCGTTATATTTATTTACTTCATATGGAAGAACTAAATTTAAATCAAAATCAGAGAATTTATTATCTGATAGTTTCATTCTCCCCTTTAACTTCCAAAAACCGTTATCTCTATAAATTCCTATATTATAGGGATCTTTTTTTAATTCCTCAATATTTTTGCTTTCAGAATTTAAATCTTTTTCTGACAAAAAATCTTTATAACTTAGAGGGTTTTTATCCTCCAACTTATCTAATTCGTAAATTCGCAGATAATTATTGTTTGAATTTCTATCTAAACTTTCCACATTTACATAATTATTTGTAATAAAATTTATCGTCATTAGACTATTATTATCTTTTAGTTCCTCTGTATCAGCCTTAAGGATGTCATCATCTTTTCTAAGCTTTGAATTTTTATAATCCTTTACGATTACTTTATCTGTGGTCTCCTCGCCCTTTGATTCTCTTTGAACGCTAATTTCAGAAAAGCTATCATTGCGAGGAAGAATAATATTATTCATCTCATATACATTCTCAAGCTTTAAGTCAGAAAATTTAATGTAGAAAGTTTTATAATTCCATGTTGGAATATTAGAATCTGATTTTGATTTAAAACCAATTAAAAATCCCTTGTCGCCCTTGTAATCAAATAAACTTCCCCTATTAAGCACCTCATCTTTCTTAGCTAGAATTAATTTATCAAGATCGTCATTTTTTATCTTGTCATCCACAAGTTTTATCTCTAAAATCACTCCATTATAAAATAGTAAAGCTGTGTTTTCACTAGTCTTTATTACTTCATAATAAATATTTCTACTTGCCTTTGAGTCAAAAATATAAGTTGTGTAGACATCTGAATCTTCAATGCCAAGAGTTTTATAATCTAAATTAAATTTTTTATATAGATATTCAGAAAGTTTTACATACTTTGTCTTGTACTCAACGTCTTTTATATAGTCATTGGAAAGTACCACTTGATCATTGCTAAAGTAAAGGTCTTCACCTATTATATCTTTAAATAAAAAATTGTCCTGATTAATTTTTCTATTGTAAATAAATTTTGTAATAGTCCACTTGCCATATATTGGAGATTGTCCCATCTCTGGTGTTTCAATATTTGTGCTTTGCGTTGTTAAGAAAGAACAACCTGTGAGAAAAATTAAGGAAATTATAATAAATAATTTTTTAATCAATTTTATCACCCACTTCCTTAGGAATTTCTATTGGAAGAGAAACTTTTACAGTAGTACCAATATTTTCTTCAGAAAAAATTTCCAAGTTTCCATTGTGAAGCTTTGTAATCTCATCACTTATTGAAAGTCCAATACCACTATGGCTCTTTGAATGCTTTCCCTTGTAAAATTTTTCTTTTACATGGGCAATTTCTTCTTTAGTCATTCCCATTCCATTGTCAGAAATCATCATGTGAACAAAATTATCTTCTCTAAACATTTGAAACTTTACCCAGCCCTTGTCTGATGTAAATTTTATTGCATTGTCTAGCAAATTTATCAAAAGCTGTTTTATTCTATTTTCGTCGGCATATATTAACACAGCTTCCTCTGGAAATTCAGTTATAAATTCAATATTATTTAATTTTGCACGTGGTTTCATTTGTTTTGAAACATCCACACAAGTTTGTGAAATATCAAATAAATCTTTATCTAGAGTAATTCTTCCAGAAATATATCTTGAAAAATCTAAAAGCTCTTCAACCATTTTTGCAAGTCTATCAGCTTCATTTTCAATAATATTTAAACCATCTTCCACAAGATCTTTTTCATCTTCCTTTGCATCTTTAAGTACAACTGCCCAGCCTTTTATAGACGTAAGTGGTGTCCTAAGTTCGTGAGAAATTGAAGAAATAAAATCATTTTTAATTCTATCTTTATTTATAATTTCATCACTCATTGCATTGAGAGTCTTTGCTAATTCTCCTATTTCATCATCTTCATAAACTTTTGCCTTTTCTTCGTAATTTCCACTTAACATTGTCTTTGCAACTTCTGTAAGTTCAAGTATGGGCTTTACAATTGATTTTGAGATTAAAAGAGATACCATAGCAGTAACCAATGCAACAAAAAGCATAAAAATAAGTAGCGTTATTCCAGTTTTTAATATAGCCTTATTAGCTTCTTCAATAGATGAAATAAATCTAAGGTAGCCGATTTTTTCACCTTCATTGTTTTTTATTGCACCAGTAACAGACATAATGGCTTCTCCAGTTTGAGCATCTTCACCACGCCATGTTTTTATTTCACCATTTTCTGCAGCAAGTAAGTCTGATGGCTCAATTGGCGTAGATGAAAGTTTACCAATAGAATCCAACAATAAATCTCCATTATTGTCTAAAATTTGTACTTCTGCATTTGTATTTGAAAGAAATATGTCGCTATCTTCATAAATTAAATCTTCAATTGTTTTGTCAGAGTAATCTCTTTTGTAAATTTCAAGAGAAACTTCCATCCTAGAAATTAATTCTTTGGAAATATTATTGTAAAAATAAAAACTAAAAGCAAAGAGCAAAAATATATCTATAATTGAAATTGTAATTAAAATAACTATTAGAAAACTTCTTACTAATCTTTTTCCAATTTTATTTTTCAATTACAGACACCTCTTATCTCCATCTGTATCCTGTTCCCCAAACTGTTTCAATGTAATTTGGCTTTGCAGGGTTTGTCTCGATTTTTGACCTAAGTCTTCTTATGTTTACATCTACAATTTTTGAATCACCTAAAAAGTCATCGCCCCAAACAAGTCTTAGTATTTCATCTCTTGTCATTGCTTTGCCGGGATTTGTCATAAATATTTTTATAATTTGATATTCCGTAGGAGTTAGTTCCAATTCAACATCATCCTTATAAAATTTTCTTGAGTAAGAATCAATTTTAAAAGGTGGATCAATTATTAAATTGCTTTCCTTTTCTTCTTCTGGCTCAAGTCTTCTCTCAATGGATTTAATTCTCAAAGTAAGTTCTGTTGGATTGAAGGGTTTAGTAAGATAATCATCTGTGCCATATTGAAGACCCATTATCTTGTCGTAATCCTCTGCCTTTGCAGTAAGCATTATTATGCCAAGTGAAGGAAACTCATTTCTAAGAGTCCTACATACTTCAAAACCATCAATTCCAGGGAGCATAATGTCAAGCACTACAATGTCAGGTCTTTCACGTCTTGCGATTTCAATTCCACCTTCTCCACTACCAGCTTCAAAAATTATGTATCCTTCTCTTTCTAAATTTATTTTTACAAATTTTCTTATTGATTCTTCATCTTCAACAAGTAATACCTTAGTTTTCAAAATATCACCTCACAATGATAATTATAAATAAAATCCACTCCAAATTCAATTGAAGTGGATTATTAATAAAATTTTAATATTAATAATAGTTAGGAGCTTCTCTTGTAATTGTAATATTGTGTGGATGAGATTCTGTAAGGGAAGCTTGAGTAATCTTAACGTATTTAGCAGTTGCCCTTAGAGTTTCAAGATCCTTTGCTCCAAGATAACCCATTGCAGATTTTACACCACCAACAAGTTGGAATACAATGTCGCTAACAAGACCCTTGTAAGGAACTCTACCTTCAACTCCTTCAGGAACATATTTAGTAGTTCCACTTTGAAAATATCTATCAGATGAACCTGCACTCATTGCGCCTAGAGATCCCATACCTCTATAAGCTTTAAATCTTCTACCTTCAACGAAAATCTCTTCTCCAGGGGATTCATCAGTACCTGCAAAAAGTGAACCCATCATTACAACATTTCCACCAGCTGCAAGAGCTTTTGCAACGTCGCCTGAGAATTTAATACCACCATCTGCAATAATTGGAACGCCGTATTTTTTAGCAGCTCTATAAGCTTCCATAATAGCAGTAATCTGTGGAACTCCAATACCTGTTACAACTCTTGTTGTACAAATTGAACCAGGTCCAATACCAATTTTTACGCAATCTGCACCAGCTTTAATTAAATCTTCCGTTCCCTCATAAGTTGCAACATTTCCTGCAATAAGTTGAATATCAGGAAAAGCGTCCTTAATATTTTTAATAGTATTTAAAACATTTTTAGATTGACCATGAGCTGTGTCAATTACAAAAACATCTGCCTTTGCCTTCACAAGTGCTTCTATTCTATCAAGAACATCCTTAGTTGCTCCAACTGCAGCCCCAGCAAGAAGTCTTCCAGTTTTATCTCTAGCAGAATTTGGATATTGTTCGTGTTTTTCAATATCTTTAATAGTAATAAGTCCCTTTAGAACATTATCTTTATCCACAAGTGGAAGTTTTTCAATTTTATATTTTTTCAATACTTTAAGGGCTTCATCAAGGGAAATATCCGGAGCACCAGTTATTAAATTTTCAGAAGTCATTACTTCGCTAATCCTTTTAGATAAGTCCGTTTCAAATCTAATATCTCTATTAGTAATAATTCCTTCCAAAACTCCCTTTTCGGTTACAACTGGAACGCCGCTAATTCTGTATCTTTCCATAAGTTCAGATGCATCTTTAATTGAATGGTCCTTAGTTAGTGAAAAGGGATCTGTGATTACTCCATGTTCAGATCTCTTAACTTTATCTACTTCAAGAGCTTGGTCCTCTATTGACATATTCTTGTGAATAATACCTATTCCACCTTCTCTTGCCATGGCAATTGACATTCTGTGTTCAGTAACAGTGTCCATGCCTGCAGACATAAGTGGTATGTTTAACTTAATTTTTTCTGTCAAATTTGTAGATAAATCAACTTGGTTTGGCAAAATTTCTGATTTTGCTGGCACAAGTAAA
The DNA here is from genome assembly GCF_022767005.1 of Peptoniphilus sp. Classification (GTDB taxonomy): domain Bacteria; phylum Bacillota; class Clostridia; order Tissierellales; family Peptoniphilaceae; genus Peptoniphilus_A. The sequence goes on from NZ_JALEOV010000103.1 coordinate 52,184, forward strand.
ATATCGTCAAATGTTAATCCTTCTCCAAAATATTCCATATTCCCTCCTAATTACTTAATTACTCTACATCCTTAGGTTTTTGCTTCAATCTAAAATTAATATTTTCATCGACTAATGTAACTTTATCTGGCAAATTCAATTTAACTTGATCATCACCTTTTTTAATATTATTAAAATTAATTGGACGTGTTTCAATGAATCTTATAGAATCAATTACATCAGAATTTCCTCTAATTGTAACAGAAGCCGGCTCAATTGAAAAGTCATTTGTAACAATATTTTCTGTAGTATTTTCATTATATACCAATTTAATTGGAACAGTCTTGCTCTTTAAAATTGGAACGTCAACTTTTACAGTGGCAGGCGTAACAGTTACCTCTTTAATCACTTTTCCTAAATCATCATAAGCGAAGATTTCTGCATCTACAGTTGATGTTTCCGTCATGTCAGTAACATCAATATGTGCTTCTACCTTATCAATTTTATTAATATAAGTGCTTGCACCCTTTACAACAACATTGACTGTCTTGTCAATTTCTCCAACAGACAATCCCTTTTGAGGTTTATTTTTTATAACTACATCTGCTTTAACTTTTTCATTCAAAACTTTGTCTATTTTGAAAGGAATTCTCCTTGGCGATGTATTTACAACAGAAATCCCAAGGTCAATATAAGAAACATTTACAGGAATAGAGTGCTCTCCTTCAGATAATTTACTTAAATCCACTTTTGCCACAATTCCATCCCTTGTAACATTTCGCATATAAGAATTATAACCCTGCAATTTAACATCAACACTAAACTCCTTAGGAGAAATAATTGTCAAGTTTTTTTCCTTTAAATTAGATAATCCCTCATAAGTAACTTCTATGTTTTTAAAATTTGCCGAAGTAATAAAATTTGCCTCGCTCTTTACATAGGACCACAAGATAAGTGCAAAAATAAGAGATGTAATTTTTATCATTAAACTTCTGTCATTTTTAAAATTTATCTTTTTCATCTTTATCACCACGCTTTGAGAAAATAGACCTTACTCTATAATCTGGACTGTAAATCTCAAGAAGTTTTGCTTCAAGAGTTTCAATATCTAAATATCTGGAGATAACTCCATTTTCCGCAGTTGAAATAGTTCCATTTTCCTCAGACACCATAATACTTAGACAGTCAGATTTTTCAGAAATTCCAATTCCCGCCCTATGTCTTGTGCCAAGTTCCTTAGAAATTTTTTGATTGTCAGAAAGTGGCAAAAAACAAGCTGCTGCTTTAACCTTTGAGCCCTTAATAATAACAGCACCATCGTGAAGAGGTGTATTTGGAATAAATATATTTATAAGAAGACCACTGCTCACTAATCCATTGATTTCTGTACCAGTTTCAATAACTTCACTAAGTCCAACTTCTTTTTCAATGATTATAAGAGCCCCAATCTTTTGTCTTGCAAGAGAAGCAACTGCCGAAATAATTTCTTCAACAGTTTCAGGTACTGTGTCCTTATTTTGACTAAAATTATTTTTAATACTAGAAGTAAGACCTAAATATTGAAGACCCCTCCTAATTTCTGGTTGGAAAAGCACTATTATAGCGACGATGCCATCGTTAATAAACCTTGTGAAAATCCAGTTGACAGTATATAGTTGGAAAAACTGGGAAATTTTTATAAATAATAAAATCAAAAGTATTCCCTTAAAAACTTGCTCCGCTCTGGTGTTTCTAATTAATTTTAAAATATAATAAATTAATACTGTTACAATTAATATGTCCACAACATCCCTTAAATTTATTACATTGATTATATTATTTAAGTTTTCCATACACATCTCGCTTCCTTGAAATTAAAATTATTGCAAAAAATAAGCCAATAGAAATAAAAATATCTCCAATACTTATCACCTTTGAATTTCCAATAACTCTATGTAAAGGTATAATATCCGACAAAAAATAAAATTTTGGATTTTCAAAAACCCCATGACTAAGACTTCCACCCATGTATATGAGTTTTATTATCCTTTCGTTATTTGTTTTCATTAAGGCATCTATGCTGACAGGCATTTTGCCATTAAAAATAACTGGAATGACATTTAAAATTGTGCCAATCCCACTTAAAAGTAATCCGTAATTTTTATAATTTGAAATAAGTGAAATTCCAATCAATGAAATAGATAAGATGTGAAAAATTTTAAAATTATCTACAAAAAAGTCTGTAACCTTCCCAAAATATCTCGAAGTTACAAAATTTATAAAAATCATCACAAAAATTCCAATAGACGCAAAAGAAATCATTTTGAATTTAAAATTTATTAAATTATTTAAATCCTTATCTTTAAGAAAAAATAAAACAATTGCTGCAAGAATTATTGCCTCTAAGATCATCCTTTCACCTCAATTATAATATCACAAATACTTTAAATTTACATAAAATTTCTCTTTCTAAATATTATAACACAAAAGAATTTTCAATATTATTTTTTGAATCTTAAAAATTTTTTATTTCACTTCTTAACACTACCATTTAATATTTTTAAATCTCCAATATCCCTTACACAAAAAATATAAAAAAAGTAGTGCTATGTGCATCACTGTTTTATAATAAAAAATACTAACTAAATTTAATGAATTACAAGAAAAAAGAACACCCTTATGCAAGAGTATTCTTTGTATAAAAAATAATTTTTGAACCAACACGATATATGAAACTATGAGAAGTACTCAATTTAAAACAGTAGATATTATAAATATGTAAATGTATCTAGCATCAATTAACATTGTATTATTAATAATTCAAATTAAGTTCTTAAAATATTTTTATTATATTTTTTCATTCTTAGTTCCTATTATTTTTGTTAATATGTATATTATAAAAAAGATTATAAACATAATTAATGAAGATATAAATATCCAATTTTCTCCAAACTTTTCCTGAGGATCTAATAATTTTATTATGGGGTTTATTAAAATCGAGTTTATATTAACTATAAAATGAAGAAAAATCGAATAGACTAATCTTTTTGTTTTTAAAAAAGTTAAAGCTAAAAAATACCCAATTATTGTAGCACTTATTATTGCCAGAACATCTACAAAATGTATAAATCCAAAAGAAAACGCACTAATTAACAAGATGTTCCTTTCACTGTATTTTTTTTCTAAGAATTTAACTAAAGTTAATCTAAAATAAAATTCTTCGAGAATAACATTCATAAATACAATAATTAAAAACTTTAGGGTATTGATATCTAATTTATTAATATTTACACCATCACTTGTGTAAATCATATTATCAAAAAACTTCATATTGTATTTTATAATGATAAAAAAAATTATAAAATTTATAAAAAAATTGCACTTCCATACTTACACATATTACTAATATTGCTAAGTAAACCATCATTATATTTAGATTTTAAAAAACTGATATTTTTAATTTTAAAAAAAAGTATAATCAACAATATAAAAAGCAAGGATTTTACAGAACTCAAAATCAATAAATGGTTAGTATCTTCAATGTTAAAACTTGTAAATACTTTTAAAAATATTAATTGATATATTAAATTAAAAAAATAAAAAATAAAGCTTGCAATTCCACTTACAAAAATAGTTTTAATTATCATTACAAATCTCCCGCTTTTATAAAAAATGCCAACATCAATAAATAATTAGAATTCACTTGTTTATACTTTATCCAACATACTTGTCATTATATTAATTTGCCTCTACATTCCTTATTTAAATCCAAATAAATTTCTTTAAAATTACTAATAATATTTCTCCCTCTATATTAAACCCTTATTTTCAAAAACTATTTATATAATAATTTAAAGATTTTTATATATTTCAATTATTTTTTCTTTGTAATAGCTAATTTTTCTTTTATAAAAAGCTTGTATCAAAAACAACAATAATAAAATAATAAATATGTATATCACAGCTGTTATATTATCATTATATTTCATAATAAAATTTATGCTAGGAGTATCTCTTAATATAAACTCATAATATAGTGCTGATGACATAGCAAGTAAATTATTTAAACCATGAGTAAAAATTGAATATCTTAGTTTATCAGTTACAACATATGCCAACCCGGAAATAACTCCAATTAGAAAAGAAGATACAAAAGAACTAATAATTCTAAAATGAAATAATCCAAAAGAAAGTGCTGATAATAAAATGGCATGTTTGTTATCAAGACCTTTTGACTTTAAAAAATTTAATCCAAATTTTCTAAAATACAATTCTTCCCCTATTGGTACTAAAGTCACAGATGTTATAATTGTTTCTATTGGACTAATTTTATTAATATCATTTACTTGCATATTTTCGCTAAAATACTTCATATACCTTTCAAAATAAGTAAAATTAAATTTCTTTTCAATATTGTAAATTAAAATGAAAAATATTATTGATATTAACATGCCTAAAAGAATAAATGAATAAACATCAATTATTTTAATATTTAAATTCTTAAAATAAAAACTTTTTCTTTTTATATATATTTTAGTAATTAAATATGTAACAACAATAAATACAATAGAAGCTAATAAATTTATATGACTTTTATAATCTAACTTTTTTAAAGATCGAAAAATTATACTAAAGATTATGTTAAATACTAACCAATTTGCAAGACAATAAGTGATGTAAAAAATAATATTTTTAAATATTTTTTTCATATTTCAATTACACATCCTTTATGTAAAATATTTGAATTTTTATTTAATATTTAAAGATTTTAAATCCGAATAATATTAAGTTTATTCTATCCTTATATACTCATTGATCTAATATCCAAAAAACTTATGTATAAAGAAATACGAAATTATTTAATAATAATTGATTTATCATAATATCATTTGAATCTATTATTTTTTCTCTATTTATAAAATAATTTGACATACTATCATTAATATTAGTAATATATTTTTCAAAATTCTTAACCATATTAGACACCTTATTTTATTTTAAATTAAAATTTAATTATACTGCTTATTTAATAAAAATGGAGTATAAAAAAATATAGATGTTATTACAGATACAATTAAAAATTCTTTAGTAAAAATAAAATCTTGATTATGCCCTACACTCATCATATTTGCCATAAACATATTATGCATAAGATGGATAAATGTTACCATAAAAACACTTCTGCTTTTCATATAAATGAGTCCAAGGACTATTCCAAAAGTAATACAAAATATGGTAATATCTATACCTGCAAAAACACCTTCTATTCCAGTATAAAATACCAAAACATACAATGGTAAATGAGCTACTCCCCATAAGAAGCCAGTTAATAAAACTCCTATTCTATTACCACAAATTGATTGCAATCTTGTTTGTAAGAAATATCTCCACCCATATTCTTCGCCCATAGTAAATATTAAATGAAAGATTGTACTAACTAATCCTAACGTAAATACCCCTATTACTCTGTTAAAAAGATCATTAAAATCAATTTTCGATGTATAATAATAACCCAATATGCCCAACCTAAACACATCTAATATAATTACAATAATAGCCCATTTAATTAACACACCTAAATTAAATTTCCCCTTTAACACTTTGTTATCAATTGTTAGTATATAAACGCTAATTGCCCAACCTAAATATACAACGTAATTCATATTATTTAAAACTTTTCCAGAAAAAAATGACAATATATAAAAAAATATAAATAATATAAAATACAATATGTATACTGAACTTAATTTATCTTTAAATAAATCTTTTAACTTAAAATCTTTTTCTAATAAAATAGCAACAGCAGCAGGGACTAAACTCGTGATAAGGGTCATAATTCCTGTGTTTTCTATTTTATAAAAATATGTATATGTAATTTCCAACAAAAAATCTAGTAACAAAACCATACATGTGAAATAAATTGCCTCTTTTTTTTACTCATATTAAATCCCTCTTTTACTATTTTAATTTACTACTTGATTTATTTATTTTCATGGAATATTTTTTCATCATTAACATCATAAGTCGTTACTTTCCTTCAATTCACCAATCTTATATTACGTAGTATAACGTTTTCTAGGTTTAGAGTACCAATATATAATATACTTGTCAATTAATTTTTACAATGAAAATAGATTTGATATCGTCGAACCTCCCAATATTTGACATAGAGTCTAAAAAAAAGAGAGACTAAATCTCCCTTTTTAAATATATTATTCTTCTGTTGATTCTTCAGTTTCTTCTTTTTCTTCTTCATTTGCTGAAGCTGAAATCTCTTTTCCGTCTTCAATAATTTCAGAATCTAAATTTGCATCAGCAAAGCTAAGTCCAAGCATTTCTCCAATAGTCATGTTGAAGTCATCTTGTTTTGGTTCTTCAATTTTCTTTTCTCTCTTTGGAGCTGGCTTTCTTTCTTTTCTTGGTTTTCTTTCTCTTGGTTTAGCTTCTTCTGTTTCTTCTTTTTCTTCAGGTTCAATTAGAGCCTTGATAGAAAGAGAAATCTTTTGATTTTCTTCATCAATATCAGTTACTTTAACTGTAACTTCTTCGCCAATAGAAAGTTTATCTTGTGGCTTCTCAACGTGTTCTCTTGCAATTTGTGATACATGAAGAAGTCCATCAACGCCTTGTTCAAGTCTTACAAAGGCACCAAAGTCAAGAAGATTTACAACTTTACCTTTAACTACATCGCCAACTTTAACTTCTTTTGTGAACACATCCCATGGTTTTTCCATAGTTTGTTTAAGTCCAAGTGCGATTCTATTTTTTTCTTTATCAACATTTAGAACTTGTACTTTAACTACATCTCCAGGTGATACAACATCTGATGGGTGTTTTACTCTATTCCATGAAAGTTCAGAGATATGGATAAGTCCATCAACACCTCCAACATCTACGAAAGCACCAAAATTAGTTAATCTTTGTACAGTTCCTTCAATAATGTCTCCTTCTTTAAGCTTGTCGTATACTTCATCACGAACTTTGTCTAATTCTTCTTGGAGTACATTCTTTCTTGAAACAACAATTCTCTTCTTTCTCTTATCAAAATCGATAATTTCAGTTTCAAATTCTTCTCCAATGAATTTGCTTAAATCTTTTTGGAATCTAACAGAAACATGAGATGCTGGGATAAATACATTTAATCCTCTGTAATCTGCAGTAAGTCCGCCTTTTACTTGGTTCTTTACAGTTACTGTAATATTTTCCTTGTTATTATAAAGTTCTTCAACTTCATCCCAAATTTTCATGTCAGCAACTCTTTTTGTTGAAAGAACAACATTGCCATCTCCATCATCCATCTTTAAAACATATACATCAATTTCTTGACCTTGTTCATAAAGATCTGCTGGATTAACATCTGGTCCTCCTGCAAGTTCATCTTTTGAAATGATACCATCTGATCTGTATCCAAGATTTACCATTACTTCTGAATCAGTTATATATAAAACCTCTCCAGTTACTACTTCGCCCTTTCTAATTCTTTTAAAAGAATTATCAATGGCTTCCATCATCTCACCTTTGTCAAAATTTTCCATCCTACAAACAGCCTCCTTGATTACCGATTCCGGTGTGGATGCTCCGGCGGTAATACCAATTTTATTAAATTTTTTAAATATATTTAAATCAATATCATTAATCGATTGAATTAAAAATACATTTTTACAATTTAATTTTGCAATCTCTGCAAGTTTTTTAGTGTTAGAACTTTTTTTGCCGCCAAGTACAATTACGGCGTCAACTTTTTTTGATAAATTCCTAATACTTTCTTGTCTCTTGAAAGTTGCATTACATATAGTATTATAAACTAAAACTTCATCTTTTGAAATATTTTTTATAATATTTATTGCTTTTTCAAAAAATTCTACATTATTTGTTGTTTGAGAAACAACAACAGTTTTCCCATCTAAAATTTTTATGTCTTCCAAATTGGAAATAATAGTTGCAGAGTCATTGCATCTGGAATTAATCCCTATCACTTCAGGGTGTTTACTATTCCCGATAATTACTATATTATAACCTTTTTTATAGAAATTATCTACTATATTATAAACTTTTTCTACCTTTGGACATACACAATTTATTATTTTATTATTTTTTTCTTCTAATTCATTTAAAATTCTCTTGTGAACCCCATGGCTTCTTATAATTACCTTTGAATTTTCAATATTTGTGTCATCAATTGTAATTACACCTTGTTCTTCTAATTCCTTTACAACAAACTCATTGTGGACTAAATCTCCATAAGAATAGACGCCTTTCGCAGCGTTATCAAATGCCATTTTTACAGCTCTTTTAACACCGCCACAAAATCCTCTTACATCTGCTACAATAATTTCCATTTTATTTCTTCACCATAGACAATTCTCATAATATCTTGAGAAATATTTTCCAATTCTTCGTTTGAATATTTTATTTCCTTATTAATTTTCACTGGTTTTCTAAAATAAACCTTTATTTTTCTAAAGGCTTTATATTCTCCTTCTATAAATACTGGAAGAACTTCTGAATCAGTTTTTTGTGCAATAAGTGCAATGCCCGATTTTATTTTTGTATAGTCAATTTCACTTACTCTAGTTCCCTCTGGAAAAATTCCAAGGACTTTTTCATCTTTCAAAATTGTGAGGGAAGTTTTTATTGCCTTTAAATCATTTTTTTCCCTATCTACTGGGAAAGCTCCAAGTTTTGTCAAAAATCCACCAACTAATTTATTTTCAAAAAGTTCTCTTTTAGCCATCCAAAAAATCTGTCTTGGAAAAATTGCAGAAATTGTAACTGGATCTAAATTACTCTTGTGATTTCCGCAAATTATAAGTCTTTTCTCTTCCTTTGGAATATTTTCTATACCAAAAACTTCAACTCTATAAATTACTTTTACAAAAAAACCAATAAAAACTTGTATAAATTTGTAAAACATAAATCACCTTTTTACATAAGATATAATTTTTTTTATAGTTTCTTCAGCATTTAAGTTTGTGCTGTCGATTAATATTGCATCATCTGTCTTTACAAGAGGAGAATTTTCTCTGTGAGAATCGTTGTAATCTCTTACTTTCAAATCTTCTAAAATTTCATCAAAAGTAACTTTGTCATCGCCAATTTGTTTATACCTTCTCATTGCACGAGTTTCTACATTTGCCGTCAAGAAAAATTTATATTCAGCATCTTTTAAAACTACTGAACCAATATCTCTTCCTTCCATTACTACATCAGTATCCTTAGCAATTTCTCTTTGCATTTTCACTAGATAATCTCTAATAATTTTATTCTTAGACAACTCAGAAGTTTTGTTGGAAATTTCATTTTCTCTGATCCTTTTTGATACATCTTCTCCATCTAAAAATATTTTATCTCCATCAAAATTTATTTTTGTTTCCTTTAATATTTTTTCATAATCTGTCTCTTTTGCTTTTAAAAGTTTGAGAGTTATGGCACGATACATTGCACCCGTGTCAACATATAAAATATCAAGTTTCTTTGCAATTTCCTTTGCAATGGAACTTTTGCCAGAGCCTGCTGGCCCATCTATTGCAATTTTCATTTTTACCTCCAAAAAAATCACTACAATACATAGTAGTGATTAATATCATTATATTTTATATTAAGAAATAAGTAAAGGTCAAGGATTACAAATTAATCCCACAATTGTAACCAGTTGAATTTGCAATTTGAATGTTAAATCCACCAGTTACTGCATCTACATCAAGAACTTCTCCAATAAAATAAAGTCCCTTTACAATTTTTGACTCCATTGTTTTTGGATCTATGTCAACTACATCAACGCCACCACTAGTAATTATTGCCCTATTGATGTCGTCTAAACTTTCAAATTTTAATTCAAAGTTCTTTATAGTTTTAACTAATTTATCTCTCTCTTCCTTTGTAATTTGATTTACCTTTTTATCACTTTCGATTTCTGCACTTTCAAGAATATAGGAAATTAAATCTCGTGGCAATAGTAATCTCATTACATTTTCTATAATTTTATTTTGATTTTCACAAAAATCTCTCAAAATTCTGTTGTCTAATTTTTCATTAGTTAAAGCTGGTTTTAAATCTAAATATATTTCAAAATCTCTTAACCTATTTATTTTGCTAGAAGTCGTTAGAACAATAGGACCGCTAATACCTCTGTGAGTGAAAAGAAGCTCGCCAAATTCCCTTGAAATTATTTTTTTATCTTTTACTACTTTTAACTCAACATTCTTTAAAGTTAGTCCTGCTAAACTAAATCCATTATATAAATTTATCCCTATAAGTCCTGGCACAGTCTCCACTACTTTGTGATTAAAATTTTTTGCAAATTTGTATCCGTCTCCAGTTGAACCTGTTAACTTGTAGGATACCCCACCAGTTGCAATAACAACTTTATCATATTTTTCTCTATCATTTAAAACAAAACAATCTTCATCTTTTTTTATGCTTTTAATTTCAGAATTTAGTTTTATTTTTACTCCCATTTCCCTTAATTTTTTTTCATAAATTTTTATTACATCAGAAGATTTATCACTTGCAGGGAAAACTCTATTGCCACGCTCAATTTTCAGTGGCAGACCAAGTTCTTCAAAATAATAATAAGTTGTAAAGGGCGAAAGTGAATAAATTGATGAATACATAAAATTTTTATTTCTTACAATATTTTTTAAAAACTCTCTCTCGTCACAATAATTTGTTAGATTACACCTTCCCTTGCCCGTAATAAATAATTTTTTACCTAATTTTTCATTTTTTTCGTAGAGAAATACCTCGTGATTTTCTGCCGCCTTTATAGCACACATCATTCCCGCAGGTCCTCCGCCGATTATTGCGATTTTCATGGCCCTACCTTCTTCTCGATTAGATATACAATTGGTGGATTGTGCTTTTGATTGTAAAATTCTCTTTTTTCTACTTTAAATTTCTTTTGGTCAAGACTTTTTATAAATTCGTCAACGCCTTCTCTTTCTTCAAAAGAATTCTCATGACCTAAGTAGGAAACCACAATTATTATTCCGCCATCATTTATTTTTTCCTTGGCTTTTTTTAAGGACATAATAGTTGAATCTTTTAAAGTTGTAATTTTTTTATCAGAGCCTGGAAGAAATCCAAGATTGTAAATTACTAAATCAAATTTTTCTATTTTATCAATGTTTTCGTGACTATCCAAAAATAATTTATAATTTTTAAAATCCTTTAAATTTTTTTCTGCTGATGAAATTGCCTCTTCTTGCACATCAAAACCATAAACAAAGCCATCTCTTCCCACTGCCTTTAAAAGTTTTAAAGTGTCATTGCCCCTTCCAACAGTAGCATCAACTGCAATTTTACCTAAAAAATTATGAGATAGCACTTCATCCACTATCTCAAAATATTTTTCCTTTACAATCATTTTAATCCCTTTAAGTATTTTATTTCATTTTCATTTAAATATCTATAATTTCCAACTTCAAGGTCTAGCAATTCAATTTTTCCCATGGAAATTCTCTTTAATTTTTTTACACTATGACCAATGTAGTCGAACATCCTCTTTACTTGATGGTTTTGTCCCTCAAAAATTTCTATTTCTAAAATGGAATCTTGTTTAAAACTTTTTAAAATTCTAACATTGGCTGGCGAAGTTTTTAAATCTCTTATGTCAAGACCTCCTCGTAGTAAAGAAAGTTCGTGAGCGTTGGGAGTTCCCTCGACTGTAACAATATATTTTTTGCCGATTTTATATCTTGGGTGCATTAAAATATTTGCAAGCTCGCCGTCATTTGTTAGTAGCACTAAACCAGTTGTGTCGATGTCAAGCCTTCCCACAGGATAAACTCTGTAATCGTCAGGTACAAAGTCTGTTACTGTTTGTCTGTCTTTCTCATCATTTGCACTTGTAACAACTCCAATTGGTTTATTTAAAATCATATAAACTTTTTTATTTTCAAGAGTTAGTCTCTTTCCATTTAAGTAAACTCTATCAACATTTGGGTCAATTTTTGTACCAAGTTCTGTGACAATTTTGTTATTTACTTTTACAAGCCCTTCTTGAATATATTCTTCGCATTTTCTTCTGGATGCAGCTCCACAATGAGCCATATATTTTTGTAATCTCAATTAGATTCCTCCTCTAATTCCTTTAGGTCAGGCAGTTCTTCCAAATTTTTCATGCCAAACTTTTGTAAAAATTTATCAGTTGTGCTATACAAATTTGGATGTCCAATTCTATCAAGTTTGCCAGAAACTTCTATTAAATCAAAATCAAGAAGACCCTTAATCGTGCTATCACAATTTACTCCTCTCAATTCTTCTACTTCAACCTTTGTTACTGGCTGCTTATAGGCTATTATAGAAAGAGTTTCAAGAGCTGGCTTTGAAAGATTTTTCTCCTTCTTTTCTTTAATTAAGTTTTTTAAATAGGGCTCGTTTTCTTGCTTAGTTCCAATTTGAAATTTTCCATCAATTTCTCTAAGCCTAAGTCCCGATGTTTCATTTTTATAATTTTCTTTCATCTCCATAAGAATTTCTCTTGCATAGTCCTTTTTAAGTTCAAGAGTGCTTGCAATGTCATCTAAACTTATGGGGTCTCCCCAAATAAATAGTATTGATTCAATTATTGATTTGAGTCTGTTCTTGTCCATTGTATTTTCTCTCTTCAATTAAAATATCGCCAAAATTGTCGCTTTGATTTGCTATAATGTATTCGTTCTTAATAAGTTCAAGCATTCCTAAAAAATAAGTTATAACATCAACTTTATAAACTATATCTTCTAAAAGTTCGCTAAATTTTATTTTTTTATTTTCCTTTAGTGCTTGTTTTATCTTTCTGGAAGCATCTTCAACTTTAAAATACTCTCTCTCAATTCCAATGACTTCCTTGTCCTTATATCTTTTTAAAATATTGTAAAAAGCAATGGATAGTTTTTCAACATTTGATTCCTTTAAAAAATCCATTTCACTCATTGAAAATATTTCAGTTTTTAACTTGTAAAAGGATTTTGACTCGTATTCTTCTTGAGTTTTTAAAATTTCAGAAGCCTCTTTATACTTTTTATACTCCAAAAGGCTTTCTACTAAGTCAAGTCGTGGATCTTCTTCCACCTCTTCATCATCATCTAGGATTTCCTTTTTTGGAAGAAGCATTTTTGATTTTATTTCCAAAAGGGTTGATGCCATTAAAATAAAATCTGAAGTAAGGGTTAGGTTTAACTTCTTCATATTTTCAATATATTTTAAAAATTCTTCAGTAATTGTGAAAATCGGTATGTCGTAAATGTCTATTTCCTTTTCTTTTATTAAATCTAAAAGAAGATCCATTGGACCTTCATAAGTTTTTAAAACAATATTGTATTCCATAGATTAATTCCCAGATAAATAATTCCGCTTAAAATACTTTCGATAATCGGCGCTATAAATTTGTCCACCACTCCTGAAAAAATCATTATAACTAACACAAAATAAAAGTATTTTTCATTCTTATAAAATTTATATTCCAAATCTTCTGGTAAAAGTGTAGCCAATACCTTTGATCCATCAAGGGGTGGCAATGGCACTAAATTAAATACACCGAGCATAATATTGTACCAAAAAATTGATGTGAAAAGTGGAACTAAAAAAGAAGACTTATAGTTTAAATAAACTAAAATAATCCCAGAAATAAACCCAAGAATAAAATTAGTGAAAACTCCTGCAAGTGAAACTAAAAGAGATGCAACTTTTCTATTGCCCTTAAATCTATATGGGTTAATTGGCACAGCCTTTGCCCATCCAAACCTAAAAACAAGCATAGAAATTAAACCAATAGGGTCTATGTGGTGAAGTGGGTTTAAGCTAAGCCTTCCATCGTCTTTTGCAGTTGTATCTCCACACAGATATGCAACATATCCATGTGCTATCTCATGTGGAATTATGGCAATCAAAAGTGCAATAATATTTATTGCAATTGACGCTATATCAAAATTTCTCATCTCAATCAATCTCTTCTATAATTAATTTATAATCTTCTTTTTTGTCATAAAAGGCGTAGGCTTTTTTAATTCTTTCCATTGCTCCTCTTACTTCACTTTCCTTTTCTGTATAGATTGTAGCTATCTTTTCGCCCTTTTCTACGTAGTCGCCAACTTTTTTGTGAAGGTAAATTCCTGCACTCAAATCGAGTACATCTCCCTTTTTATGTCTTCCTGCTCCAAGGTCTCTTGACGCAATTCCAATTTCAATTGCTTCAATGGATTTTACGTATCCTGATTCATCGCTATAAATGTCTTTTATTATTGATGACTTTTTAAATTTCTCTACATCGTCAATGTATGTTGGATCTCCACCTTGAAGTTCAACCATTTCCTTGAATTTTTCTATTGCAGATCCATCCTTAATTTTTTCTTCAAGGATTTTTCTTGCTTCATCCTCAGTTTTTGCAATTCCCTCAATAATCATCAGCTTTGAACCAATTTTAAGGGAAATTTCTTTTAAGTGTTTTGATCCATGACCCTTTAAGACATTTATGGCTTCAATTACCTCAAGGCTATTTCCAATTGCATCGCCAAGAGGTTCGTTCATACTAGTGATAATTGCCTTTGTATTTCTACCAAATTTTTTGCCAAGACTTACCATTAATTTTGATAACTCAACTGCTGATGGAACATCTTTCATAAAAGCGCCATTTCCAACTTTTACATCGAGAACTAAGGCATCTGTTCCTAATGCAATTTTTTTGGAAAGAATTGATGATGCAATTAAACTTACATTATCAACTGTTGCCGTTGCATCTCTCAATGCGTATAAAAGCTTATCAGCAGGTACAATATTTTCTGTTTGACCAATTACTGCAATATTTGATTTTTTTAAAATTTCCACAAAATCTTTTCCGCTAATATTTATATTAAATCCAGGGATAGATTCAAGCTTGTCAAGAGTCCCACCAGTATGTCCAAGGCCTCTGCCACTCATCTTTGCAAAAACAAGACCAACTGAAGCAATTAACGGTCCAAGTACAAGGGTAACAGTATCTCCCACACCACCTGTGGAATGTTTGTCGACTTTTAATCCAGGCACCTCAGATAGATCAACTCTATCTCCCGAATCAATCATTGCCTTTGTTAAATAATAAGTTTCATCTAAATTTAGTTTATTAAAATAAACTGCCATCAAAAAAGCAGAAACTTGATAATCTGGAATTTCTCCCTTTACATAATTTTCTATAAAATAATTTATTTCATCTTCAGTTAAAACTTTATTTTCCTTTTTCTTTTGAATAATGTCTAAAAAATTCATCAAATCTCCTCAATGATTTCTTTTAAAAGTTCTTTAAATTTGCCTGCAACTTCTTTTCCAACTTCCACAACTTCTGCGTGATTAAGTGGTGTATCTAGGATTCCTGTACCCATATTTGTAATTGTTGAAATTCCTAAAATCTTAAGTCCTCTGTGCCTTGCAATAATTGCTTCTGGAACAGTGCTCATTCCAACGGCATCCGCTCCAAGTATCCTTGCCATTCTAACTTCAGCAGCAGTTTCATAAGATGGCCCTGTAAAATATATATAGACACCTTTTCTTATGTTAATGCCAAGTTTTTTTGCAGAATTTTCAGCTATATTCACAAGTTCAGGAGTGTATAAATCAGTCATGTCTGGAAATCTTGGTCCAATAGTATCATCATTAGGTCCAATTAATGGATTTTTGCCCATTAAATTTATGTGGTCTGTAATAATCATTAGATCTGCCGGTTTAAAATCCACGTTAACTCCACCTGCAGCATTAGTGAGGATTAATGTCTTAATTCCCAAATCTGCAAGAACTTTTATTGGATAAACTACATCAGAAATTTCGTAACCTTCGTAAAAATGAATTCTCCCCTTCATTACACAGACATTTTTTGAATTTATTTTTCCAAAAATTAATTTTCCATCATGACCTTTAACTGTAGAAACTGGAAAACCTGGAATATCCTTATACGATATTTCAATTTTATTTTCGATTGAATCTGCAAAATCTCCAAGACCTGAACCTAGTACAATTCCAATTTCAGGCTCGACACTTATCTTTTCTCTTATATATTTAATAGAATTATCCATTTTTCCTCCTAAAATTATTGTAATACAAAATTCCTGCGACAGTTTTTGAATCGATTATCTCCCCTAAGTTTATTAATTTTAAAGCTTCATCAAATTTTACTTTTTCTACTGTCAAATGTTCAAACTCGTCGAGATGCTGATCTCCTGCAGTAAGTCCTTCTGCGTAGAAAATAAATAATTTTTCATTTGTAAATCCTGGAGATGAATAAATTTCAAGCAAATAATCAGATTTTTTTGCATCATAACCAGTTTCTTCTTTTAACTCTCGAAGAGCCGCCTTTTGTGGTTCTTCTCCAAAATCTACCATTCCTGCTGGAAGTTCGTAAATCTCTTTGTCAATAGCCTTTCTATATTGCTTTATTAAAATAATTTCGTCATTTTCAGTAATTGCAACTATGCCAACAGCAGGTTGTCTTTCCACAATTTCTCTTTTAGTATACTTTTGACCTTCCATCTCAACTGTATCTACTCTAAGTTGTAAGACCTTACCATCAAAAATCTTCGTGGATTTCATAGTTCTCTCTTCATAATTTGAATTTGCCATTTAATCACCAATCATTTCCTTTGCAGTTTCTATTGCAACTTCACTTACATTCATACCGCCAATTAATCTTGCAACTTCTTGTACTCTTTGTTCATAATCTAATTTATCAATTGTTGAAATTGTACTATTGTTTACCACATCTTTTTTAATTGCAAAATGTGTGTCTGCTAGTGCTACAATTTGTGGCAAGTGAGAAATTACTATGACCTGTCTTTTTTTTGCAACTTCCTTTATTTTATTTCCAACAATTTGTGCAGTCTTTCCACTTATTCCCGTATCAATTTCGTCAAAAACAAGAGTAGGAATGTTATCTTTTTCAGCGATGATGCTCTTAAAACCAAGCATAATTCTACTCATCTCACCGCCAGATGCAACCTTTGCCAAAGGCATTAGATCCTGACCTAAGTTTGGCGCAATTAAAAATTCTATTTTATCGATTCCATCGCTTGATAAATCTTTTTCTTTCAAGTCAATTTTAAATTTTGCATCTTTTATATTTAATTTGTTGATTTCTTCTTCCACTTTTTTCTCTAAAACTCTTGCAGTCTTTTTTCTATTGTCGCTAATTTTTTTCGCAATCTTTAAAGCTTCATCTTCAAGATTTTTTATTTTATTTAAAAGTTTTTGCAAGTTGTCTTCAAAATTTTGTAAAAAAACAAGCCTTTCATTTATTTCTTCGTAAAAAGAATCAATCTTTTTAACATTATTTCCATACTTTAATTTTAAATTATTTACTAAATCGATCCTCTCTCTTAGGTATTGAAGTTTTTCCTCATCCACTTCTCTCGAATTAATATATCTGTCAAGTTCCTTTGCGATATCAGATAATCTATATCTAATATCTTCAAGTTCTTCTTCAGTTGCTTTTAAATCTTTGTTAAACTTTGTAACATCAACTATATTTACGATTATTTTATCTAAAATATCTTCAGCAGATACATTTTCGTAACCGTCATTAATAAGCGCCTTTGCTTCTGATAATTTTATTAAAGTGTCAGTCATATTGTTTAAAACATTGAAATCGTCGTAGAGTTCTTGGTCGTCATAATCAGTTAAAGCCGCATCTTCAATTTCCTTGATTTGATACTCTAATAAATCCATTTCTCTATCTTTGTTTTTTTCTAAACTTGACTTTTCTTGGTATTCACTTCTTAAATCATTTATTTCTTGAACAATTTGTCTTATTTTTAAAAGTAAATCTCTTTGCTCTTTGCCAGAAAAATCGTCAATTAATTTCATCTGATTTTTATTGTCCATAAGTGAAATAGACTCATGTTGTGCAAAAATATCAATTAAATGTGTTGAAATTTTTGATAAAATTTGAGAAGTAACAGTCCTGTTGTTCACTCTAGTAATAGAAGGCCCTTTTTCTCTAATTTCCTTTGAAATTACTATTAAATCACCTGAATCAATTCCATATTCAGATAAAAGATTTTTTGTCTCATCATCATATGAGGAAAACACAGCCTCTATAAAAGCCCTATCTTTTCCCTTTTTTATAATATCCTTATTCGCTCTTTGTCCAAGGACAAGTCCCAGAGAATCTATGATAATTGATTTACCAGAACCAGTTTCTCCAGTTAATACGTTTAAACCAGTTTCAAACTCAATTTTCATATTTTCAATTATTGCAAAATTTTCGATATTTAACTCTAAAAGCATTTTTCACCTAATCATTTAAATTTTCATAAGCACTATTTACAATTTCACTTGCATCAAAGTTTTCATTAGTTTTATCAGAATTTGACAAATAAATTAAAAATTCAAT
Organism: Peptoniphilus sp.; assembly: GCF_022767005.1. Classification (GTDB taxonomy): domain Bacteria; phylum Bacillota; class Clostridia; order Tissierellales; family Peptoniphilaceae; genus Peptoniphilus_A. The sequence continues at coordinate 70,476 of NZ_JALEOV010000103.1, forward strand.
ATTGCCACTTGTTCCCTTTATTGGAGAATTTGTCAAAGCTAAAATATTTAAATCTAATTCTTTTGCAAGCTCAATTATTTTTTCAATAACTTCAATATGTACCTTTTTATCTCTTACAATTCCACCTTTGCCAACTTTTCCCTTTCCTGCCTCAAATTGTGGCTTTATTAATGCGACAATTTTGCCCTTTTCACCACAAATTTCCTTTGCAATAGGAAGTACAAGTTCAAGGGAAATAAAGGAAACGTCAATGGAAATAAAATCTACTTCTTCAGAAATTAATTCTGTATCAAAATATCTAATATTTGTTCTTTCAAGTGATACAACTCTATCGTCCATTCTAAGTTTATAATCAAGTTGATTGTATCCAACGTCAATGGCATAAACTTTTTTTGCACCATGTTTTAACATACAATGTGTAAAACCACCAGTTGATGCACCTATGTCAACGCATACAGAATCTCTTAGGTCTATTTCATAATCGTCAATCATCTTTTCTAGCTTATGACCACCTCTTGAGACAAAGGTGTCTTCTAAGCCCTTAATATATATTTTTACATCGTCTTTTAATTGCGCTCCTGGCTTTTCCACTCTTTCAGTGCCTATAAAAACCTTGCCTTCCATTATTAATCTCTTGGCTTTTTCTCGTGAATCAATTAAGCCTTTTTCAACTAATAATACATCTGCACGTGTTTTTGCCATTATCTGCTCCTATTTATTAACTTCGCAACAAAACTTTTTAGCAAGTTGTCTTTAAGTTCAAGGCCTTCTAATGCATCATAAGAAATCTTTGTTAATTCAATAATTTCATTTTTTAGTTCCTCTTTACTCTTGAAGTAAAGCATATTTATTTCACCACTGTCTGGATCCTTGTCTTCATCAAGAAGATCGTCTTCAAATTGATATGCAATACCAATGGATTCGCCAAACTTAGAAAGTTTTGTGATATTGTCCGCTTCTACACCTGCAATTATGCCTCCAACTACGACAGAAGCCTTAATGAGAGCACCTGTCTTTAGCTTGTACATATTTTCGCAAATTTCTTCGGTATAATCTGAAACATTAAAATCTATGTCAATAGTTTGTCCACCAATCATTCCATTTACACCAGTTGCGTTGTAAATATATTTCATTGCCCTTATTGCAAGTTTTAGGTCATTGATATCTTCAATGTTTTCAATATGTCTTAGGAGAATTTCCATGGACATATTTAAAAGTCCATCTCCAGCTAAAATTGCAATTCCCTCAGTGTAAACCTTGTGATTAGTTGGCTTTTCTCTTCTAAAATCATCATTATCCATTGCAGGAAGATCATCATGAATTAGAGAATAAGTATGTATCATTTCGATTGCAGCAGCAAAGGGAAGAATTTTATCCAAATTATCATCAGAAAATTCGCAAAAAGTCAAGAGAGTTAACATCGGTCTAATTCTCTTTCCGCCAGAAAATAATGAATATTTCATAGAATCAATGACTTTATGTTGTGAACTTTCGTCGTATTCAAGTAAGGAACCCAAATAATTGTTAAATTTTTCAAGTAAATTATCTATATCTGTCATCTTTATTGTCCTCTATATATTTAGAATTTTCTTCTGAAATAGTTTTTATTTTCCCTTCGTATGCCTTTAATGTATTGTTCAAATACTTATAAAGTTCAATGCCTTCTTCGTATTTTTTTATGGAATCTTCAAGACTAATGTCCTTAGACTCAAGCTCCTTTATAATTTTTTCAAGCTCTCTAAAAGAACTTTCATAATCTTTTTGCATCTAATCCCTCATTTCCACCTTTTGAACCTTTGATTTCACACTGCCATCCTTAAATTTTAGAGAAATAATTTCTCCAATTTTAGCATTTTTAGCAGAGTTTATCTCTAAGCCATCCTCTGTAAAAATCTCAACTTTATTAATCTTGTCATAGGCTGAATTTAGTCTAATATTTAAAAAATTTAGCCTTTCTTTCTCATTTTTTAATCTCTCTTCTAAATCGTAATTTAAAATAAATTTTTCATAGTTCTTAAATTTGTCAAATTTATCTTTAATTTGTGAATTAAAATAATAATTTAAAAATTTTTTATTAAAATCTAAACTTTCTCTATTTTTACTGATTTTAGAATTTAATTTTACAGAAATATTTTTAAGCCTATAAGAATAATTTTCTATTTCCTTTGACTTATTAAGTTTGAAATTTTGCAAATAAAATCTCTTCTTTTGAAGTTCATAACCATAAGCCTGCAAAATCTTTTTCATAGAATTATTTAGTAAAGTCTCTCTATATAAAAGATCACGAGTCATAAAATTTATCTTGTGAACTTGATTTTTTAGAGAAATATTTTTGTACAAATTAAGAAGTTTTAGATGACTGTAACTAATTCTTCTCTCCATTAAATTATTCAAATCTGATAATTTTTTAGATAATTGTGATAAAATTTCATCTTCACTAATTGTCGCCAGTTCAGCTGCATTAGTAGGTGTCGCTGCCCTAAGATCCGATACAAAATCACATATTGTGTAGTCAATTTCGTGCCCTACTGCAGAAATAACTGGTATTTTTGACGCAAAAATTTCTCTAGCAAGTTTTTCATCGTTAAAGACAAATAAATCTTCAAAACTTCCACCGCCACGAGCGATTATTATAGTGTCTACTATGTTTACTTCGTTGAAATATTTTACACCGCTAATCAAATTACAACTAGCTGCATCACCTTGAACAAGACTTGGAAAAATATAAATATCACAGGTTTTATTTCTTTTTCTAAAAAGATTTACAACATCTTTTATGGCTGCACCACTTGTAGAAGTAATTAATCCAATAGAAGACGGATACTTCTTGATTTTTTTCTTATGAGAAGCATCAAAAAGCCCCTCATTGCTTAGTTTTTCCTTTAATTTCAAATATTTTTGGTAGAGATTACCCTTGCCATCTAGCTTGATTTCAGTAGCATACAAAAAAATTCTGCCACTTCTCTCGTAATAAGTAACAGTTCCCCTTGCCATAACATTGACGCCATCAAGTAATTCAACATTTACATCATCTTGACTTGCCATTGCATCAATTCGTGCAAACTTATCCTTTAAGGAAAAATAAATATTACCATTGTTATGAATATTCACATTTGTAACTTCACCAGTAATGGTAATATCTCTTAGGATGTAATCCATTGAAATCAGCTTTTTGATGTAATTATTAAGTTCACTTACATTAAAAGCAGCCTTTGCCAAATTAAAAACTCCTATAAATAGTTCCCAAAATTCCGTTAATAAATTTAGGTGAATCGTCGGAACTATATAGCCTTGCAATTTCAACAGCTTCGTTAATAGAAACCTCAGGTGGAATGTCGTCTTTATATAAAAATTCATAGACAGCAATTCTTAAAATTTGTCTATCCACCTTTGCAAGCCTAGCCATAGTCCAGCCCTTTAAATTCTTTTCAATTGTCTCGTCAACAGTGTCAAGTTTTTCCAGAATATCTGGTATAACTCTATTGATATAGTCAGATTCATCACCTAAGAAGTGATTGTTTTCCATAAATAAATTTAGATTCTCTAAAGAAAAATCATTATTTATATCCATGGAAAACAATGCCTGCATTGCGCCTATTCTTGCTTTTTTTCTACTCATTTTACAATCGTCTTTTCAGAATTTTTAACAGCGATGCCTGATATATGAACATTCACTTCAACAACATCAAAGTCAGTCATATTTTCAATGGCTTCCTTAACTTGTGCTTGCACCCTTTCAGAAACCTCAACGATTTTTATTCCGTACTCAATAGTAATATATACATCTACAATAGTTTCTCTTTCGCCAATATTAACTTTAACGCCCCTATTGAAGTTTTTTGTATTTAAAATGTCAGTAACTTGAGACTTAAAGTTAGATCCAACTTTTACAACACCATCAACACTCTCAGCTGCAACAGACGCAACTGTAGCGATGACATCTTCAGAAATTTTAACTTTACCTTCAGCCTCATTACCATTAACAAGATATTTATTATCCACTATTACACCTCCAAATTAACTAAAATAATTATACCAAATACTTTTTATATTATCAATTTATTGCACTTTTCCGCAATTTTTAAAGTTGTAAAATCTTTCCTTTTAGGATATAAGATAATCCAAAAAATTTTGCAATAAAAAGCCTGTGGGCTAATATTTTACATCTACTAAATATAGTCCACAGGCTGGTGCTGTTGGCCCAGCAGCCTTTCTTTTTTTCATTATCAAGGCTTCTTTCATATATTCAATTTCTTTTTGACCTCTTCCAATTTCAAGAGCTGTCCCAGTAACTATGCGTATCATGTTTTTTAGAAAGCTCTTAGCAATAAAATCTAAATACAAAAAATTTCCATCTTCAATTACGTCAATTTTTTCAATAGTTCTTATTGAATCCTTGACAACTGCACCCTTTCCCATAAAAGAATTGAAATCATGTTCTCCAAGAAGATAGGATAGAGCCTTCCTCATTCTCTCTGGGTCAACTTCATAGGGGTACTCATAAGCTTTATTTAAAAGTAGCGCATTTCTATACCTAGAGCGGTGTACAACATAACGATATTTTTTTAACTTTGCATCATATCTTGCATGAAAATCATCAGAAACATATTTTGCTCCAACGACAGAAACATCTTCTGGTAAATTAAAATTTATAACTTTCGGAAGATTTCCAATGTCAATTGTCGTGTCTGAATAAAAATTTGCATACTGACCAAGAGCGTGAACCCCTCTGTCAGTTCTTCCTGCGTAAAAAATTTTTACTTCTTTATTTAAAGTTTTTGCTAGACCTTTATTTAGTTCTCCTTCCACAGTTCTCTCATCTGGTTGCAATTGAAAGCCATGAAATTTTGTGCCATCGTAGGTTATTTTTATTAAAATATTCATAATTTAGAAACCAAAATTATTGCTGCAAAAAATATTATATTGCCAACAAAAATAATTACATCCTTCTTGACTATTTTTGATGCATTCATCTTAGTCCTGCCATCTCCACCTTTGTAACATCTCGCTTCCATTGCTGTGGCAAGTTCTTCTGCTCTTCTAAAGGAATTTATAAAAAGAGGAACAAGTAATGGAACTAAATTTTTTGCACGCTTTACTATATTTCCCGATTCAAAATCTGCACCTCTCGCCATTTGTGCCTTCATAATCTTGTCCGTTTCTTCAATTAGCGTTGGTATAAATCTAAGGGCAATTGTCATCATCATTGCTATCTCGTGACTAGGCACTCCAATTTTTCTAAAAGGTCTTAGTAGCGACTCGATCCCGTCTGTTAATTCAATTGGAGAAGTCGTATAAGTAAGTAAACTTGTGCCAAGAACTAATAGAACAAGTCTTATGCCCATAAATACCGCAAGGTCAATCCCTGCTTGTGAAATTTTCAAAAATCCTAAAGTGTACTTAGCTTCACCTGGCGTGAAAAATAAATTCATAATAAATGTTACAAGGATAATCCATCTCAATGGCTTAAGTCCACGAAGAACTAATCCCATTGGTAATTTTGCCACATAAATAATTAATAACAAATAAATTACAACAGGTATATACATATAAATTGAACTAATAAAAAATAGCGATACAATGAATATCATCATTGTAAGAATTTTTAATTTTGGATCATACTTGTGAACTAGCGTTTCTCCAGGAAAGTATTGTCCAATTGTAATATCTTTAAACACGAGAAACACCTCTCAAATATTTTATTAGTGACTCCTTGGCTTCTTCAACTGTTATTGAGTCTTCGTTAATATCAAGTCCCTTTTTCTTCAATGCTCTCATAAGAGATGTGATTTGTGGAATTCCAAGTCCAACGGAAAGAAGTTTGTCTTCATTTCTAAAAATTTCTCTTGGGTTGGAATCTAAAAATACTTTTCCCTTATCCATTACAATAATTCTTTCTGCAATTTTTGCCACATCTTCCATAGAGTGAGAAACTAGAATGACTGTAATTTTTCTTTTTTCGTGAATACTTTTTATTTCACTTAAAATTTCGTCTCGGCCTCTTGGGTCAAGTCCTGCAGTTGGTTCGTCAAGTATTAAAACCTTTGGTTCCATTGCAAGTACACCAGCTATTGCGACTCTTCTCTTGAGTCCACCTGAAAGTTCAAAGGGAGATTTGTCTTTATAAATTTCATATTGAAGACCCACAGAATCCATAGAAGATTTAACCCTTTTTAAAACTTCATCTTCATCTAAATCTAAATTTTTCGGTCCAAAGGCAATATCTCTCTCTATGGTTTCTTCAAAAAGTTGATACTCTGGATATTGAAACACTAAGCCTATTTTTTTTCTAAGTTCTGTTAAATTAGAGCTAGATTTATCAACTTTAGTTCCATCTACAATTATTTCTCCACTACTTGGCTTCAAAAGACCATTTAAATGTTGAATAAAAGTTGATTTTCCAGATCCCGTGTGACCAATTAGTCCAATAAATTCATTTTCTTCGATGCTTAAATTTAAGTTATCTATTGCTATCTTCTCAAAGGGAAGACCTTCACTGTAAATATGTGTTAAGTTTTTAATTTCTATAAGTGACATATTTCCTTCACCATTTCTTCGATATTTAAAACTTCTGTGGAAATTTCAATACCTTCTTTTTTTAATTCATGTGCAAGTTCCGTTACTTGTGGAACATCTAATCCCAATTTTTTTATTTCTTCGACATGAGAAAAAACTTCTCTAGGATTTCCTCTAAGCACAATATTTCCATCTTCCATTACTATAACTCTATCGCTAATTGCAGCCTCTTCCATGTAGTGAGTTATTAGGATGATAGTTTTGTTTTCTTCCTTATTTAATTTCACAAGAGTATCAATTACTTCGCGCCTTCCACTTGGATCAAGCATGGCAGTTGGTTCGTCAAGTATTATATACTTTGGGCTCATTGCAAGAATTCCAGCTATGGCAACTCTTTGTTTTTGCCCACCAGATAAAAGGTGAGGTGCATTTTTTTTGTAATCAATCATGCCGACATCAAGTAATGCCTTGTCCACCCTTCTTCTAATTTCTACTGGATCAACTCCAAGATTTTCAGGACCAAAGGCAACTTCATCTTCAACTATAGTCGCAACTAATTGATTGTCAGGATTTTGAAAAACCATGCCCGCATTTCTTCTAATATCCCAAATTTCTTCTTCATTTTTTGTATTCATTCCATCTACAATTACGTCGCCTTCGCCTGGAATTAAAAGTCCATTTATAAGCTTGGCAAGAGTTGACTTACCTGAACCATTATGTCCAAGTAATGCCACAAACTCTCCTTCATTTATTTCTAAATCAATATTTTTTAAAATTTGTTTTGCATTTTCGTCTTCATAATCATATTTAAAAGACAAGTTTTTTATGCTAATCATTACATCACCTTTACATTAACCTATTATAAATTATAAGTTAACAAAAATCCACATTATTTAACTGAAATATGTTGACTGTTCCCTATGTAAAATCTAAGTGGAAGATCTGCATCCTCTTCCGCATAATCTATACCAATTCTTTTTGAAGTAATTATATTTTTCACTTCTTCGCCATCTTCTATATAAAGATAATCGGGAGATAGAATTTTTCCATTTAAATTTCTATCAATATTAAGAGCTAAAGAAAGCTTTCCTGGTCCATTGCTTATGTTTTTTCTTTGATAATTTGAAAGTTCTTTATAGCTTTTTCCAAATCTATTAATAGCAAATCCATCAAAATTTTCTAAGGGTTCAACTCCACGAATAAGCACTGCTTCTGGTTCTCCTTCATTCTTTGTAACAATATTTAAAAGATTGTACATTCCATAAATTAAGTATACATAGATATGGCCGCCATCCTTATATAAAATTTTATTTCTCTCAGTAATTTTCCCACCATAGCTATGACAAGCTTTGTCTTTAAGACCTAGATAAGCTTCAGTCTCCACAATTTTTGCATAGAAAAAATTACCAGAAATATTTCTGATAATTTTCTTTCCTAATAAATTTTTTGCAACTTCAACTGTATCTCTTCTAAAAAAATCAGTTTCTAGTATTTTTCCATGCATCATATTTTTCTAATTCCTTATCAAGCTTCTTTAGGATAAAAGTTAAAACACTTAAATCATCAAAAAATCCAAAGAATAAAATAAAATCTGGAACAATGTCTGCTGGATTTAGTAAATATAAAAACCCTGCCACAATTAAAATAATATCTTTCTTTTTTACATCTCTATAATTTCCCTTAGAATAGTCAATTACTAAACCAAGAGCAAGTTTAAGTTCTCTGGAAATTTTTTTAAACAAGTCCAATTTATTTGTCTTTGATATGGACTCCTCGACAACTTTATTTAATCTATCTTTATTTTTTAATATTTTATTGGCATAAGGCATTAAATTTCTTAAAGCTCTATAATAATTCAACTATTCTTCCCCCTAAGTTAAAATACACTTTCCCTTTACCCAAAAATAAATTAATCATTCATCCACGATGAATCCTTTGGATTCTCTCTAAATAATTTTAACTTTTTAATTTCACTTTCCTTAATATAGTCCATTTCATGAGCAACTTCTATAAGTTCATCAAAATTTGTGAGAGAATCGTGATTAAAACCTGAATCTTTGAAATTTTTAGCAGCATTTTTCATATTGTATGTGAAAATACTCACTATCCCAAGGACATCATAACCAACCTCTTCTAGTGCCTTTGCGGCTTCAATAGATGAGCCTCCAGTTGAAAATAAATCTTCAATCACAACAACTTTTGCACCTTGAATTTTAGCACCTTCAATTTTATTTTGCTTGCCATGATCCTTATTTGAAGATCTTACAAATCCCATAGGTAAATCCATCTTATCAGCTATAATAGCAGCATGAGGAATGCCCGCAGTTGCAGTTCCCATAATGTATTCTACATCAGGATATTTTTCCTTAATTAAATTTACAAGTTCATCTTCAACGACTTTTCTGTCCTTTGGATAAGAAAGTATAAGTCTATTGTCGCAATAAATAGGTGACTTTATGCCAGATGCCCAAGTATATGGTTTTTCTGGTGAAAGTGTTACAGCCTTTAATTTTAATAAAATTTTTGCGATTTCTCTCATCATTCTCCTCCCAAAAAGTCTCTTTTTATTTCTTTATATTCTTTTAATGGATCTTCAGCCTTTGTAATAGGTCTACCAACAACAATATAATCAGAGCCAAGTTCTCGTGCCTCACTTGGAGTTACAACTCTCTTTTGGTCGTCAGTTCCCTTTACCTTTCTAATTCCAGGAGTAACAGTAATAAAATTTGCTCCTAAATTTTCCTTTATCTTTGGAACTTCAAGTGCAGAACATACTATTCCAGAAAGTTTAGCTTCTTTTGCAAGTTTTGCATAATCAAGAACAACATCGTCGAGAGATTTTTCTCTGTCAATTTTAAGTTCATTGTGCATTACCTCTTCATCAGTAGAAGTCAACATAGTAACACCAAGAGTAATTAGCTCTGGCTTTTTGCTATTAACAACTTCACTTGCTTCGCTTAACATTTTTTTGCCACCAGCAATATGAAAATTTATCATATCAACATCAAGTAAAATAAGAGAATTTGTAGCACCCTTGCAAGTATTTGGAATGTCGTGTATTTTTAAATCCAGAAATATTTTATGTCCTAATTTTTTTATTTCTTTAATAATACTTGGACCTTCTTTATAAAAAAGTTCCATTCCAACTTTTACATAAACTTTTTCATCTTTAAAATTTTTCAAAAAATCAAGAGCCACTTCGCTACTTGGAAAATCAAGTGCAATAATTACATCCTTTGCCATTTTAACCTCAACTTTCTCCAGTTGCCTTTTTTTGCAAATAGGCATTAATAAAAATATCTAAATCTCCATCCATTACCCTTTCAACATCGCCAACATCTACATTGGTCCTGTGATCCTTTACCATTGTATAGGGTTGGAATACATAAGACCTAATTTGTGAGCCCCATGCAATTTGTGAATAATTGCCTTGAAGATCTTCAATTTTTTCCTTTTTTTCTTCCTCAGCAAGAGCAATAAGTTTTGCTTTTAGCATATTCATTGCCTTTTCCCTGTTTTGAATTTGGCTTCGTTCATTTTGGCATTGAACAACAATTCCAGTAGGAATATGTGTAATTCTAACAGCAGAATCAGTAGTATTAACGTGCTGTCCACCAGCTCCTGAAGATCTATATGTGTCTATCTTTAACTCTTCTTCCCTTATTTCAACTTCATTATCATCATCAAGTTCAGGAAAGACATCCACAGATGAAAAAGAAGTATGTCTTCTCTTATTAGAATCAAAAGGAGAAATTCTTACAAGTCTATGCACGCCCTTTTCACCCTTCAAATATCCATAAGCATTATCGCCAGAAATTCTAAGAGTAACAGACTTAATTCCAGCTTCATCTTCCTTTAAAATGTCAAGAGTTTCGATTTTAAATCCCTTGTTTTCAGCATATCTAGTGTACATTCTAAGAAGCATGCTTGCCCAATCTTGTGCCTCAGTACCACCGGCACCTGCATGAATAGAAAGAATAGCATTGTGAGAATCGTACTCTCCATTTAATAGAGTATTAAGCTTAAACTCGGCAGTCTTCCTTTCAATCTCATCAACTGTATTTTGAAAATCTGCATAAGAAGAATAATCATCTTCAATTTCCATAAGGTCAATAAGATCCTGTGCATCGCCAATTAATTCCTTTAACTCATCATACTGATCTATCTTTTTTTGATATAAATTTGTTTCATTTATAATTTTTTGGGCACTTTCATTGTCGTCCCAAAAACCTGGCTCCATTTGTTTTTTATTAAGTTCTATAACTTTTTCTTTAAGAGAATCAATTTCAAGAGATTTTCCCAAAGATTTAGTAGTTTCTTTGGAATTTTCCAGACGCTCTTTATCTAAATAGATATTTTGCTCCATAAAAATCCTCCTTCATTTTGCTTATTTTAGTATAACACAGATGTCTAAATCTCACTAACATTTTTCTATTAAGCAAGAATATTATTTTTTATTTTAATGTAGTTTATAAAAATTTGTATAATTTTGGTGTAAAAGTTGGTGTAAAATTGGTGTAAAAATTTTAGAAAAACATAAAAAAAGGCAGTAAGGCATAAAAAACCTGTTCAAAACAGCTATTTTAACCCATTTTAGAAAATAACGATTGATAATTTTTCAATGTGTGTTTACTAACATTTTCTAATTTTTTAACTTTTAGAAACATTTCTTGATTCTTGTCTAACATAAAACCATTGCTATTAACTTTCATACTACCATACACTCCTATTTATACATATTAATAATTATGGTGTTATTGGAAATTAAAAAACACCATTAACAACAACGAAATGTGTAAATAATTACATTGTGATAACGGTGTTTTCCTATGAAAATTTTATAATGAAAAATGCGCTCATAGATTGGCGTTGATGCATATAAATTCTTTGGTGCAGAAAGAGGGACTTGAACCCTCACGCGATTTCTCGCACATGCCCCTCAAACATGCCTGTCTGCCTATTCCAGCACTCCTGCAAAAGAAAAAAGCTTGTAACATAAAATTACAAGTTTTTGATGGCGTATCCTAGAGGATTCGAACCCCCGACCTTCTGGTCCGTAGCCAGACGCTCTATCCAGCTGAGCTAAGGATACATAATGCAAAGTTTGACGTTTTTTGAACTTTTCTTTTAACTTATCTCAATAAACGTATAGTACGCTATCATTAGGTACATTGGATATTATATGGCTTTTATTCATCCTTGTCAATAGTTTGCTTTGTTTTTAAATCATTTTTGTAAAATAATATAAATATATTATTTTCAAGTCTTGCAGTATTTTTGCGATAAGATTCTTTTCGCCTATTGACTTATTATGTTTTTGCGAATTTTCTTTTTTCAAAAAATATTTTTCTCATACCTTTTATTAGTATAAATATGTTTATAACAATAATGTTTTGTTTTAAATTCTCTGACTCTATAATTTAACAAAAATCTTGCTATTATATAGTCGTATTTTTATGCCTTATAGTATTTTAATATACATCAAAAAGCAATCTCAAATAAGTTTTTTCTATTAAATTAAAATAATTTAATAGTTTTAATTATTAGTTTTTTGATATTATCAGTTCCATTATGAATAATTTTACACATTCCTTTATAAAAAAACTAACTCTAGCAATTGTTTTAGAGTTAGTTTTTTATCAATAGAATGCATTTATAATAAGCTTTTTCCTGAATTAATGCTATTTCTTTAGTCTATTTAAAGCTTTATCTAATCTTTCTAAAGCCTCTTCTAGCACTTCTTTTGGAACTGCTAGATTAAATCTTTCATATCCTTCTCCATTCTTTCCAAATATATATCCTTCATCTAGAAATAATTCTGCTTCTTCTATCATAAATTTTTCCAATTTCTCTTTATCAAATCCTAAAGACCTGAAATCTACCCACTGTAAATATGTTCCTTCTATTAAAGGTGCCTTTATATTGTTAAATCTTTTTTCAAAAAAGCTATTTACCAATCTTTGATTTCCATCAATAACATCAATACACTCATCAAGCCATTGTTCACATTTATCATATGCAATTTGACAAGCTTTATATCCTACAGCTGTCGTAGGAATAGCAGATATACTTTCAAGTGCCTTTATAAATCTCTCTCTAAGCTTTTTGTTTTTAATAATTATATTACTCATTCCCATACCTGCAATATTGAAAGACTTTGAAGGTGCTGTAAATGTTATTGTTCTTTCTGCTATTTCTTCATCTATTGTTTGAAAAACAGTATGTTCATAACCTGGCATTATCAAATCAAAGTGTATCTCATCAGATAATAATAACACATCATTCTTCTTAATAATGTCTGCAAGTTTTTCAAGCTCCTCTTTTTTCCATACTCTACCAACAGGGTTATGAGGAGAGCAAAATAATAAAATTTTATTTTTGCTGTTTTTTGATAACTCATCAAAAAGTTCATAGTTTATTGTATAATATCCATCTTTTTCAACTAAAGGACAATCCACAATCTTTCTATTTTGCAATTTAATAGCATTATAAAATGGATAATATACTGGACTCATAATTATGACTCCGTCCCCTTCTTTTGTAAATTCACGAATTGCATTGAAAAATGCAGGTACTACACCAGAAGTATTTACTATCCAATCTTTTTCAATTTTAAAATTATGACGTCTTTGCATCCAATTTACAACAGATTGTTTAAATTCATCAGTAGGTCCTGTATAGCCCAATACCGTATTTTCTATATGTTCTTTTAAACCTGAAATTAATTCTTCAGGATGTTTAAATTCCATATCGGCTACTGACAAAGGTACAACACCTTCACTTACATCTCTTTTTTTCTCATACATATCTTTCCATTTTAAAGAACCTTGTCCTTTTCTATTTACTCTAGTCTTAAAATCGTATTTCATAATTCCTCCTATTTTTATTTTGTATTTTATTCTAAATATTCGATTATTAATTTTACATATATTTTCTTTCTATATTCCTGTCCATCCAATTGTATTTAATATATATATTACTATAAATGACATAAAAACAAATAATAACATAGGTTTAATAACCCATTTTATCCATCTATCATATGGTACTTTCGCTATCGTTAAAGCACCCATAGTCCATCCTAGTGCTGGCGATATCATATTTGTAAAGCTATCTCCCATTAAAAAAGCTTGACATGCAATTTGAGGATGTATACCTAGTGCATTTGTAAGAGGCTCTATTATTGGTATTAAAGCTGCTGCTTTAGCTGTTACACTTGGTACAAATGGATTTATCAATGTGATAACTGCCGTTATTCCAATAGCAGATATTGACCTGTTTAAATTCATAAGAGGTCTTGTTATAGAAAATATTATAGTATCCAATATATTTCCCTGTACCATAACCGTCTGCATTGTTGTAGCAAGACCTATGATAAATACAACAAATGCCATATTCGCAAGTCCTCTTACAAAGGAATTTGCAACTTCATCTGCATTCATACCTCCAACTAACCCTATAAAAATAGCACCTATTAAAAAGAATCCTACAATAAATTCCATAGGCTTTTCTTTAAATATTAAAAAGTATGCCACTAATATTACATATTGAAGAATCATCAGAATTAAAACTATTACAGATCTTTTTGGCATATCCATATTACTTTTATCTACATCATCTACAATTAATTCGCTTTTCCAATCTTCATTATGCATTAATGAATTGTTTGAATCTTTTTGAACTCTTTTAATATATCTAAAAGTATATAAAAGTCCCACTATTCCAAATATGTTTAACAATAACATCCTCATTCCAAAACCAGAAAGAGGTGGAAGATTTAACATAGTTTGGGGGATAATAACTCTTAAAGTAGGTCCTAAACCAAATCCAATCATTGATGGGAAAAATGAGACACCTAATGCTGATAAAGGATCTATTTTTAACCTTTTAGCAAACAAAACACCTATTGGCACAACAGCAATCAGTGCATCTGTACTTGCAAATGCTGCAATATATAATATTAAAAAGTATAATATAGGGACTAATACTTTTGTACTAGATTTTTTTAATTTTATTGTTGCATATTCTAAAACTTCATCAACTGCACCTGTATCCATAACTACATTCATATTTGCTGCACTAACCATAACTACCCAAACAGTAGTCCCTGCAGCTACAAGTCCTCCAAGTAACATAAAAAACAAATCAACCAAGCTAACGGGAGTTTGGCTTGATAGATAATTAAATACGCTTGCGTCAACTTTACCACTAGCATCCCTTCCGAAATTTCCTGCTGGTATAACATATGTAAGTAAAGACATCATTACTAACAAACCAAGCATTATATAAAGAAGATGAGGCATTTTAAAATTTCTTTTCTTTTTTTTATCCATATTAATTCTCCATTAAAATTAAGTTTCCATTAAAAATTTATTTACAAATCCAATTGTTGCACAACATCCATATATCATAGACTCTTCATCTATATCAAAACATTCATTATGATGTTCCGCACCAGAACCAAGTTTATCGTTTTTTGTTCCAACAAAGGCAAATAAACTTGGTGCAATTTCACCATATTTAGAGAATGACTCTGAAGCAAACCAAGTTTTATTTTCTACTAATGCTTTTGAATATAAATTATTGATAGCCTCTTTGGCAATTAACGATAATTTTTTATCATTTAAAACAGGTCCTACAGAAATTCCATTTTTCTTTCTAAACTCTACCTTACATTTATGGGCTCCAGCTGTTAATTCTGCAACATTTTTTATGATTTTTAGCGCTTTAATACCCTCTTCCATATCAAAAAATCTAAGAGTTCCAGTTACTTCTACACTATCCGGAATTACATTAGGAGCTAAATTAGAACCTCCATTTATTGATCCAATACCTAATGTTACAGTTTTAGTAACATCAATTTGATTTGACCATGCACTAGTAAGTCCATTCAGAATATTAGAAGCAGCGAAAATAGGATTTATTGATAAATCAGGTCTCGAACCATGTCCACCTTTTCCTATTACATCAAACCATACCATGGCAGCTCCAGCCATTACTGGACCTGGATCTACAGAAATTTCTCCGACATTCATAAAAGATGTAAGATGTGTACCATAAATAGCATCAATACTAATGCCTTTTAGTGCATCTATCATTGCATTTATTCCTGTTCCCTGTTCCTCTCCTTCTTCAAATATAAAAATTATCTTTCCCTTAAATTCAGATTTATGTTTCACAAAAAATTTCGCACATGCAAGTAAAATAGACATATGACCGTCATGTCCACACGCATGCATTACCCCATCATTTTTTGAGATTGCTACTTTTTTATTAACTAAATTTCTTGAATTTTCTTGAATTGGAAGAGCATCTATGTCCGCTCTGATAGCTATTGTCTTACCTTGTCTTTTTGTATCTAAAATTGCATAAAATCCAGTCTTTTCTACTTCATTAATTTCAAGACCCAGTTTTTTAATTTCCTCTTTTAAAAATTTTGAAGTTTCAAACTCTTCTCCTGAAAGTTCAGGATTTTCATGAAGATATCTTCTAGTTTCAAATATAAAATTTTTCATACTATCTATTTCATTCAAAATAATATCTTTACTTAGCATATACCCTCCTATTTTAAAATAACGTTAATTGTTAAGCTGCTTAACTGTATAATGTATTATATATCAACCCATTTACTAATTCAAGTGTATTTTTAATTTTTAATAAAATAATTATAATTAAGCGCTAAAATATTCTAATATAGATTAAAAAAAAAGAGCGAATATTTACAAAACGCTCTTTATCTTATTCTTCTTCAATTATTTTATCTTTTAAAAGTTCAGTATAAACTTTACAAATTCTATCAAATGCATCTAACTCATCAATTGAAAAACTCTCCATTAATTTTTTCTTTGTTTTTACAATATCAATATTATCATATTTCTTATGACTAAAGACAAGTTTTTCTCCTGTTTCTGTAACATATAAATGAAATATTTTTCCATTTGTCTTAGAATTTTCTCTATATACAAGGTCCTGTTTCATGAGCTTTCTAACTGTTTGAGATATAGCCGAAGTTGTTCTATTCCACTTAAAAGCCAATTCTGTTACAGTTATTCCAGGCTTATCAGAAATTTCTGTCAAAATATGAACTTCAATCATTGTTAACTTTGGTCCAAAACCATAATCCCTTCTAGTATTATAATAATTAGAATAGGTAAGTACAAAATCATACATTGGATCCATTACTTTTGATAATTCTTTATATCTTCTATTCGTAGTTATATAATCTTCATTTTCATCAACCCATGTATCTAAAATATCATTATAATAAATATCTTTACTCATTTTAACCTCCAAAAATACTATATCATAGCGGAATTTTTAAGGCAAGATTTAACTATTAATGCATTAAACTATTGATGGCATTAAAATATCAGATATCATTATAAACACTAGTAAAATAAAAATTTTATTTTCAACATTAATACTAATCAAAGTATTATAAAACCAATTACATTATTTATATTTCAATTATAAAAATGCTACAAAAAGAGCATGAATTATCTATATATTACAACTATTTCCTTTTCTCTTATTTAACTAGGTATTGCTTATTTATATTAACCTTAAAATCAACTATTGTTTTAGATTTTTTTAATTCTTTTATACTCTTTTAAATCTTCTAATCGCACACAATCTTTAAGATTTAATATATCTGAATTATAAATCTTCTAATTTTTTGTTATTTGCCAGTTTTTCTGGTCTCTTCTATCCAATTCTAAATTTTTAAAAACTTTATAATATAAATAAAATCTATGACAGATAATTTTATGTATTAAAAAACCACTTAAACCCCTATACAACTTATTGTTTTACAGTAGTTCAAATGTTTTTTAAAAATGGCTCTATAATATCTGTTGGGGAGTAAATCTCTAACAGATATTTTTATGTAAAAAAATTGCACTTATACGCATTTAGACCTAAACTTAAAATAGCTAAAACTAAGCTAGGAGGTGCATATAAGTGCAAAATAATAATAA
>NZ_JALEOV010000014.1 GCF_022767005.1 Peptoniphilus sp.
ATTTTGGATCAATGGTAAAAATTGGCTCTTCGAACAATCCCAAGGAAAGAATTTCAAGGATAACAACATATTTAAAAAACTACGCGAATATAAATTCGTTTGGATTCAAAATAAGTGTTAAACATGTAAATTTTAGGGAGAATGAATTTATTTTGCACGATGTATTTTCAAAATATAGAGTTAGTGGAACTGAATTATTCAATATAAAGTTTGATAAAGCAGTATCTGGTCTAAATAAACTTGTTTATGACACAAATTTTGAAGCAGCTTATGCTGAAAAGGAGAAGTTAGCTGACGAATTAATTAAATTTTGTAAATCACAATTTTACTTAGAAACTAGGTTGCCAAAGGAGTATTTTGAAAAAGAAAATTTACAAGTTGAAATTCAAAAGTATGAAAGAATTTTAAATATTTTAAAATTAGTAGATTTATATGTTAATGAACTTGCTATATCAGATGATGAATTTAAAAAACAATATTACAAGATAATTAATAATCCAGATGGTAGTACAAGGACGACGACAACAACAAAAATGACTGGGAAGGGACAAATTTACTTTACTAACAAATTTTTAGGGGGATCTTATGGACAATAATTTTGACGTTGCCATTGAGTATAGCGACAATCAGGCTGACTGGGACGATTTTATAAGTCTTATGGTAGGCAAATTTAAACAGTGGCAAAAAGAAAAGGAGAGCAGAGATGATTAAAATAAGTAAATTTAATGTTTTTTTAACGATAAGAAGACTTTTAGGGATTTTAATTGTCCTTATGACTGGCTACTTGGCAGCCTTATTTTGCATAAAATTTATTTTTTATATTTTGTACGCTGGCACAGAAATTATTGACGGGTTTTTTAAGTTTCTAATGAGGTGAAAAGGTTGAAGGATTGCTATTGTCACAAGTGCAATAAGGAATTTAATTCTCTTGGTATTGCAAGACACAGAGCAATGCACAGAGATAAGCAAGAGGATTGTAAGATAACATACAAAGATGGAAAAACGCTTAATTATAAGTTTAGTAAGGTGGCGAAAAAAGTTGAAAGCAAATAGAAGATCTGCTACAGGAATTTTAAGGGCATATTTTGAAAAAAATAATATCGCCGATGGAGAAGATTTTGAAATACAAGACTATAGGAAGTTCCTGGAAGATGAAAGGGAAGCTTATCGTAGACAGTGTGGAGTTGATGATGTTTTCCTCCAAGATTATGGGAAGTTTGCGAAGTATGTAAAAGACAAGTATTTAAAGAGGAAGTAAGAATGAAAAAGAGCAAGAAAAAAAGTCCCAGGTCGACTAAAACTCAAGGACTAAAATATATAAATATTTGCTCTTAGTATATCACAAGGAGTTAGAAAAATGAAAAGAATTGAATGTTATGAAACTGAAGACGGGAGATTGTTTACAACTTATGAAGAAGCGTTGATACATGAGAAAGAAGAAGAGATAAAAAATAATTTAGGTGCGCTCCTAAATACCTGCATTAGTGTTAACAGTTTAATGAAAAGCTATGTGGGAGATAACAAACTTTGTGCAAATTACGAAGAAGCACGAACTTTAAAAATTTTTCTAATTAAATACATGACAGAAATTATGTTAGAAGAATTTACAGCTTTTAAATCTCTATTTGACGGAGGGTTATCATGCAAATAAAAATTAAAACTTTAAAATTAGAAAACTTCAAAGGAATCAAGGACTTAACAATAGACTTTAAGGACATAACTAATATTTATGGGGACAATGCAGTAGGTAAGACAACAATATTTGACGCCTACTCTTGGTTACTTTGGGACAAGGACAGTTTAAATCGCAAGGACTTTGCAATAAAACCTTATAACAAAAATGGCGAAGAAGTCCACAACTTGGAATCAGTAGTTGAGGGAGATTTTACTTTTGATGACACAAATCTTAACCTTAAAAAAATATATAAAGAAGTCTGGACTAAAAAACGTGGATCTACACAAGCAGAATTTACTGGCCACACTACCGACTACTATATAAATGCTGTCCCAGTAAAGAAAAAAGAGTACACAGAAAGAATTGCAAGTGTGATCTCTGAGGACAACTTTAACTTACTTTCAAATCCACTGTATTTTAATCAAATCTTAGATAAAAACAAGAGGAGAGAAGTCATATTAGGACTAATAGAAGAAGTTAAGCCAGAGGATATTATCGCAAAAAATAAAGATTTAGAAGAATTAGATCTTAAAAATTATACAGTTGATGAACTAAAGAAAATTGCCAAAGATACCGCAAGAAAAATTAACAAAGACATCGAGTCCATACCAGCAAGGATTGATGAGTTAGACAAGTCAAAGATCCATGACATAGATTTTGATGCCTTAGAGTTTAGAAAGAGAAGCACACTTCCAGCCATAAGAGAGATAGATGAAAAGCTTGCTGATGCATCAAAGATGGCAGAGGGAATGACTGAGATAACAGAAAAAATTACTGCATTACAAAAAGAAAAGTCTGACCTTGCAGAAAAATACCAAAATAAATGCTTTGAAATAAATCTTAAAAACAAA
>NZ_JALEOV010000017.1 GCF_022767005.1 Peptoniphilus sp.
TTTTGGAGGGCTTATGCTTTATAAAAAAATTTACAACTCTCCACTTGGAAAAATTTATTTAATCTTTGATGAAGAATTTTTACTTGGATTATATTTTGAAAATCAAAAATATTTTGGAGATGCTATAAAGGGAGAAGAAATAGAAAATTTTGATTCAAGAGATGGAGAACTTTCAAATAAAAATTTAGAAGTTACAGAAAAGTGGCTTGATTTATATTTTAGTGGTGAAGAGCCAAAATTCATGCCTTGCATAAAACTTATTGGAACAGAGTTTAGAAGAGATGTGTGGAAAATTTTATTAGAGATACCCTATGGAGAAACTACTACATATAAAGCTATCTCAGAGAAATTAATAGAGAGCGGAAAGTATAAGAGAATGTCGGCGCAAGGGGTAGGTGGTGCAGTTGGGCACAACCCAATATCAATAATAGTACCTTGTCATAGAGTAGTGGGAGTCGATGGCAGTCTCACAGGCTATGCTGGAGGACTTGCGAGAAAAAAGAGATTACTTCAAAATGAAGGTTTCAAGTTTAAAAAATAGATTTGGAAATAAAAGCTTGCTTATAAAAAGTGAAGCTTTTATTTTTTTATTTTGCACTCAACCCTTGAAAAATTTTTGCCAATGTATTATTATATATATTAGCAGAAGGCGTTGCCGAGTGCTAATAAAAAGGAGGTAAATATAGATGAAACTTAGACCACTTGACGATAAGATCGTCATCAAGAAAATTGAAAAAGAAGAAACAACTGCTTCAGGCATAGTACTTC
This sequence comes from Peptoniphilus sp., assembly GCF_022767005.1. Lineage (GTDB taxonomy): Bacteria > Bacillota > Clostridia > Tissierellales > Peptoniphilaceae > Peptoniphilus_A. Next base: position 769 of record NZ_JALEOV010000017.1, read on the forward strand.
CTTCTTCAGCTAAAGAGGAATCAAATATTGCAGAGGTTATTGCAATAGGAAATAAACTAGATACAGACGAAGATATGAAGGGACTTGTCAAAGTAGGAGATAAAGTTATTTTTTCAAAATACGCAGGAAATGACATTGAACTTGACAAGGAAAAATATACAATAATAAAGTTCCAAGATATCTTGGCAGTAATTGAATAAGGAGTGATAAAATGGCAAAGGAAATTAAATTTTCAGAAGATGCTAGAAAAGGCTTAATTAAAGGAATAAATACTCTTGCAGATACAGTTAAAGTAACACTTGGACCTAAGGGTAGAAATGTAATTTTAGACAAAGAATACGGCACACCACTAATCACAAATGATGGTGTAACTATTGCAAGAGAAATTGAATGTGAAGATAAATTTGAAAACATGGGAGCACAACTTTTAAAGGAAGTTGCTACAAAGACTAATGACGTTGCTGGCGATGGAACTACTACAGCTACTCTTCTTGCTCAAGCAATTATTAGAGAAGGGATGAGAAACATTGCAGCAGGTGCAAATCCAATGGTTTTACAAAAGGGAATTGCTAAAGCAGTAGAAAGTGCTGTTGAAGAAATCAAAAACTTCTCAACTGAAGTTTCTTCAAAACAAGCTATTGAACAAGTTGCTTCAATTTCAGCTGCAAATGAACAAGTTGGCAAACTTATTTCTGAAGCAATGGAAAAAGTTGGAAATGATGGAGTAATCACTGTTGAAGAATCTAAATCAATGGGTACAAGCCTAGATGTAGTTGAAGGTATGCAATTTGATAGAGGATACCTTTCACCATATATGGTAACTGACTCTGACAAAATGGTTGCAGAATTAGAAGACCCATATATTTTAATCACAGATAAGAAAATTTCAAATATTCAAGAAATTTTACCACTACTTGAACAAGTATTGCAAGCATCAAAACCACTTTTAATCATCGCAGATGACATTGATGGTGAAGCACTTGCAACTTTAGTAGTAAACTCACTAAGAGGAACACTAAGTGTTGTAGGAGTAAAGGCTCCTGGTTATGGCGATAGAAGAAAAGATATGCTACAAGACATTGCAATCTTAACTGGTGGACAAGTTGTATCCTCTGATTTAGGTCAAGACCTTAAAGATGCAACAATTGAAATGCTTGGATCTGCATCAAAGGTCAGAGTTGAAAAAGAACTCACAGTAATAGTAAATGGAGCTGGCGAAAAATCTGAACTTGAAAATAGAATTAGCCACATTAAAAACCAAATTGAAGAAACAGATTCAGAATTTGACAAAGAAAAATTACAAGAAAGACTTGCAAAACTTTCTGGTGGAGTTGCAGTAATCCAAGTAGGAGCAGCAACAGAAGTTGAATTGAAAGAAAGAAAACTAAGAATCGAAGATGCACTTGCAGCAACAAGAGCAGCAGTTGAAGAAGGTATAGTAGCTGGTGGTGGAACAGTATTAATTGACTCAATTGAAGCTGTTGCAAAAGTAGTTGATAAGTTAGAGGGCGACGAAAAAACTGGCGCAAACATCATTTTAAAAGCATTAGAAGAACCACTAAGACAAATAGCAGAAAATGCAGGACTAGAAGGTTCAGTTATAGTAGAGCATGTAAAGAAAAAAGAAAAGGGCATAGGCTTCGATGCATATAGATCAGAATATGTAGACATGAAAAAAGCAGGAATAGTAGACCCAACTAAAGTAACAAGATCAGCATTACAAAATGCAGCAAGCGTAGCTTCAATGATTTTAACAACAGAAGCAGCAGTTGCAAACATAAAAGAAGAAAAACCTGCAATGCCAGCAATGAATCCAGGAATGGGAATGATGTAATAGTGGTATAATCGTGTTTTTTCGCGATTATATAGTTTTACTGGGAAAAGGACTAAGTAAATAAAAAATCTTATCCAGCGAACCTAGAATTGAAATTAGAAAATAATTAGCATTTTCTAGAGATTTATTTAAACAGCCTCAATAAAAAGCAGTCTTGAGAGAGTCTGCTTTTTTTATGTTTTGTGGCGAATAGATTTAAAGCAAATTTTATAAAAGCTTATTAAAGGTTAAGAATTTAAGGGTTAAAAGAACATTGCTGGGAAAGCCATATATTATAAACAACTACAAGATAAAGTTTTATAAGTATCTTTTATCTGTATTAATTATAAAATAAAATTAATTTTATTAACGCATATTTGTTTAAATAGAGGCAATAAGAGTATGTATATTGTGAGGTGTTTTATGAATATTAATTATATAAAGGCTTTTGAGGACAATTATATTTGGACAATTGAAAAAGACGACAAAATCATTGTAGTTGATCCGGGAGATTCAGTTCCAGTCCTTAATTATTTAAAAAATAAAAAATTAGTTGCCATTCTTCTCACTCACAAGCATATGGATCATGTGGGCGGAGTGCCTAAGCTTAAAAATAAATACGATGCAAAGGTCTATGGACCAGTTGAAACTAAAGAATACAATGATGTAACCTTAAATGAAGGCGACGAGTTTGAAATACTAGATGAAAGTTTTAAAGTTATTTTAACTTCTGGTCACACAAAAGGACATATTTCATATTTAATGGGAGATAATTTATTTTGTGGCGACGCACTTTTTCTTGCGGGGTGTGGCAGAGTTTTCACGAAGGATTATAAAAAATCCTATGAAGGTCTTTTGAAATTAAAAAAATTAGATGATGATACAAAAGTTTATCCTGCACACGAATATTCTCTTGCTAATTTAGAATTTGCAAAGTCAGTGATTTCTAATTATGATTTAGAAAAAGAATATGAGAGAGTAAAAAAATTAAGGGAAGAAAACAAAATTACGCTTCCATCAACTATTGGCAAGGAGAAAAAAATAAATCCTTTTTTACTTGCAAGAAATTTAGAAGAGTTTATAATTTTTAGAAATAAGAAGGATAATTTTAAAGGGTAAAAATAAAAGTGTTGGCAAAAGAAAAGCCAACACTTTTTAAGTGTAAAAATCAAATATTAACCAATTCCGCCGAGAATTGCTCCTGCTATTAGGGCAATTACTGCTGCTGTAACATATACATATTTAGCAAGGGGATAGTACCATCCACCAATCTCTTTATTAGAGCCTTGGTTAACTGCGGATAGTGCATAATCCTTTCCTGCAACCCATAAGAACATTATTCCTGCAAGAGATGCGCCTAGTGGGCAGATGTAAATGGAAACTACGTCCATCCAACCACCTACTATTGCTTGGATAAAGATTGCAACAAGACATCCAATTATATGAATAGTTGTAGTTGCAATTACTCTTGAGAAATGAAATCTTTCTTCCAAGTAAGCAACAGGTGTTTCGTAAAGATTTATTATTGAGCTTACGCCTGCGAAAAGTACGCAAATGTAGAAAATAATTCCAACAATTCTTCCAACAGCCATTCCGTTAAATACATTTACTAAGTAGATAAACATAAGACCAGGACCACCAGTATCAAGAGGTGCATTTGCTGTTGCCATTGATGGTATAATTACGAAAGCTGCCAATAGTGCTGCAATAGTGTCGAATACTGCAACATTTCTTGCAGATGATGGTATACTTTCATTCTTAGGAAGGTAGGATCCATAAATTACAGTTCCATTTCCTGCAACTGATAGTGAGAAGAAGGCTTGCCCAAAGGCGTAAATCCAAACTTT
>NZ_JALEOV010000018.1 GCF_022767005.1 Peptoniphilus sp.
AATAATACAAAGACTCCAAATTCTATCACTCCTACACCTCCACAAGTAACTGTTGGCGGAAAGAAATTTGTCAAGACTGACAAAGAAGGTACTGCAAGATTAGCAGGCGCTGAATTTGTTATCCAAAACAAAAATGCAGGAGCTAACGCAGATAAATATCTAAAGATTACTGAAAAAGATACAACAACTTATGCAGATGCAGAAAAAGCATACAATGATGCTATAGCAGCTGTCAATGCAGCTTTAGCAAAGGGAGAAATCTCAGCTACAAATAAAGCAAATATTGCTGGAGTTGAATATGAATCTAAAGAAGCAGCAATGGCTAAAGTTGAAGAATTAAAAGCAGCAAGAGATAAAGCATTTACAGAAGCTAACTTATCTTATACTTGGGTAGATAATCAAGCAGATGCTACTAAATTCACTTCAAATGATAAAGGTCAATTTGAAGTTAAGGGGCTCGAATATGGAAATTACAGAGCTGTAGAAACAAAAGCTCCAGCTGGATATGCACTTCCATCTGATGGTGGAAACTTCACTTTTACTGTAGGTGAAGGAACTTACACAAGTAAGGGAGATATTGACTATGTAGCAGAATCAAGTAAAAATGATGCTATGCAAATCAAGAATAATAAGGTAACTATACCTCAAACTGGTGGTATTGGTACTGTTATATTCACTGTTGTGGGTATTGGCTTAATGGCTGGCGCTGTTATAGCAATGAGAAAAAATAGAGGAGAAGCTTAATCAATCTATTGATTGAGATAGATATTTTTGAGATAATATCTTGAGATTTTATACAAAATTATTAACTCAAGGAGCAGATTTTTAAATCTATGGGAAGGGAGTTCCCTTCCCTACATATTATGATTGTGAGGTAGAGATGAAGAAAAGAATTAAAGATTTAATAATTTTATACATGATGGTAACTATGGTCTTCCTACCTCTTAATGTTTTGGGAGCATCCTCTGTTACCATCGAAATTAACACAAGGGAAACTTTGACTAGAGAGGACTTGGAAGGAAGGACTCTAGGCATTTGGAAAATCAACGACAAATTTATTGATACTAATATGGATAAGACTAAACTTGTTTCTATATTAGACAAGTTAAGTGAAGATGACCTTGACAAGCAACTTGCTGATAAAAATGACAAATGGGTCATTAATCCTAAAGAGAAGGACGACTACAAAGTTACTCTTGAACTTGAAAGAGGCACTTATTATATTAGGGAGCTAGGTGGCAAGGATAGAAAAACTTTTATTGAATCTGCAGTTTTTTCTCCCGATGAAACAAATATTGTTAAATTAAAGTGGGGAGGAAGGGAAACTCCTCCTCCAGAAAATCCACCTCATGAGCCGCCTCATAATCCACCTCATGTACCGCCAACTCCTCCTAATTCAGTTTTGCTTTTTAAAACTGATGATGAAGGAAGGGCATTAAAAGGTGCAAAGTTCCAACTTATTCGTGATAATGGCGAGGTAGTAAGGACTAGCAATTTTTCTATGAATGATAAGGGCAAGGAAGAAGTTTTCGAGACTGATGATAAGGGTTATATTTTAATAAAAGATCTTGAACCTGGTGTATATTTTTTCAAAGAAATCGAGGCACCTAAGGGTTATGAGGTTGTTACGGCAGAAAGTCAATTTTCAATATTCTCTGGGGACAAGGCAAAGCTCACTGTTATGAACAAGAAAAAGCTTGGTTCTTATAATTTCTTCAAGACTGATGAATTAAGAGAAAAGGGTCTTCCTGGTGCTGAGTTTGTAATCACTCGTCAAGTTGATGGCAAAGACCAAAGGTTAAAGTACAATGGCAAGGATCTAGTTCTTAGTTCTGGTGAAGATGGCAAGTTTTTTGTGAGGGATCTCCCTTATGGAACTTATTATATCTGGGAAACTAAGGCTCCTAGTGGCTACACTCTTTTGCAAGGTAGTTTGAAATTTGACATTGACGACAATTCTTTTGAGAAAGTCCTAATTATTGAAAATACTAAAAAGCCGCCTATTCCTAAGACTGGCGACATCACGCTAATTGTGCTTGTCATCGCTGGTGCTATAATGATTGGTCTAGGCAGGTTTATGATCAAGGACAAAAAGTAAAGTGAGGCTCCTTGGAGCCTCTTTTTTATGGGAGAAAAGATGAGCAAAAAAAAGAAAAAATCCAATAAGTTATTCATTTTTATTTTTATTTTAGGTCTTGGGATACTTTCTTATCCCTTGATATCTAACTGGTATTATAGGATTGAGGCAAACAATCAAGTTGCTGATTTTAAGGAAGCAAGGGAGCTTTTGAGTCAAGAGGAGATAGATAGACGTCTTAGGTTAGCCAAGATTTATAACGACGATCTGGGCAATGTAGTCCCAAAGGATCCTTATAGTGAGGAAGAAAAACATAGGGCGATAGAAAATTATGCACAGATGCTTGAACTTAGGACTAAGATTGGCACTATTGAGATACCTTCTATTGACGTAGATCTGCCAATTTATGCTGGTACTAATGAGGAAATTTTGCAAAAAGGCTGTGGGCACTTGGAGGGTACTTCTCTTCCTATTGGTGGTGAGTCCACTCACACTGTCATCACTGCTCACTCTGGTCTTCCTTCTGCTAGGCTTTTTACCGATCTTGAAAAGGTAAAGCTTGGAGATAAATTTTACATCAACAACATTGGCGGTGTTTTGGCATATGAAGTTGATCACATTGACGTCATAGATCCTTCTGATTTTTCTCAGCTTCTTGTGGTACCGGGAAAAGATTATGCAACTTTACTTACTTGTACTCCTATTATGATTAATACGCACAGGCTAATTGTCCGTGGACATAGGATTCCTTATGTGCCTGAGAAAGATGAAAAGATTAGAGAAGATAAGGGTGGCAATTTAGGTATTGATAAAAGGCTTATCATTCTTTTAATTTTTGCTATAATTATATTAGCTAGATTTATTCAATCTAAGAGAAATAAAAAGTTAGCGAAAAAAAGAGAAGCTGAAAAGGCAAAAAATATTGAGATGGCTAAGATAAATGCGACTAAAAATAGTGATTTGAATGATAATAATGATAGGGGTGATGACAGTGAAGGAGAAGTTTAAAAATAATTGGAAGATTATCCTGTTATTTTTGTTAGGTCTTCTCATTGCCATTTATCCGATTATTTCAAATTATTATTATACTGTGGATAATAACAATCAAATTACGGAATTTAAGGAAGCTGTTTCTGAGATGTCAGAGGAAGAGATAAATAAGAGAATGGATCTTGCTCGTGCATATAATGAAACTCTAGACCCTTCAAAGCTTGCTGACCCATACACTGAAAGGGAAAAGGAAGGCATGGCAAATTATGCCAGAATGCTTGAAGCAAGGGAAAAAATTGGCTATATAGATATTCCTAAGATAAACCAAAATATTCCTGTTTTTGCAGGCACTTCTGAAGATGTTTTGCAACACGCTTGTGGTCATTTGGAAGGAACTTCCCTTCCTGTTGGCGGCAAGTCTACCCACTCTGTTATCACAGCTCATAGAGGTCTTCCGCAAGTCAAGCTCTTTAGAGATCTTGACAAGATGGAAGTAGGCGATGTGTTTTATTATACAAATATCAAGGAAACTTTAGCTTATCAAGTGGATCAAATCGTAGTTATTGAGCCGTGGAATTTTGATTATGTTCTCGTCGTTGACGGCATGGACTACATGACTCTTTTAACTTGTACGCCTTATATGATTAATTCTCACAGACTTTTGGTGCGTGGGCACAGGATTCCATATGTGCCAAAGGAAAAAGAAACTGAGGAAAATAAGGCTAAGTTCAATCACAGGTCATTAATTTGGGTATTTGCTATTTTGGCTTTTGTTATGCTTGTTATATATATTTACATTAGAAGACGCAGGAGGAGGCTATGAAGGCTAAGACTAGGGTCATAATTGGATATTTGTTTATCTTGGTGGGGATATTTATGCCCCTTCTTGCCTTTACTTCTATGTCCTTTAGAGAAATCATGGCGGACAAAAGGTATGCCTCTTTTAAGGAGAAAGATGCTCAGGTAACTGATGCACTTAAAAAATACAATGAAGAGGTAAAAAAGAGCGGCAACAATATTATCGACCCCTTTGACAACGAAGATTATAAAGGTTATTACGATATCAAGGGCATTGACAAGGACGAAGTTTTTGCTTATCTTATTATTCCTAAGCTTGACATGAAAAAGCCGATTTATCTCGATGCAACTTACGACCATTTGGACTGGGGAGTTGCACAAGTAGAAGGAACGAGTATTCCTCTTGGCGGAAAGTCTACGAGATCTGTCATTGCTGGTCATAGAGGCTGGTGGGGAGATCTAATGTTTTACAACATCGACAAGCTTGAAGTTGGAGATGAAATTTTAATTGATGGACGCAGCGGACTTTTGAAATACAAAGTTACTGGTCAGGAGATTATAGATCCAAGTGATTGGGAAAGTATTCTCCCTATTGAAGGCAGGGACATGATTACATTACTAACTTGCCATCCAAAGAGACCACCTAGACCAAAGAGGTTATTAATTAACGCAGAAAGAGTTGTGGAAAAGAAAGCTAATGTGACTACGCAAGTTGAACAGAAAAGTGAAGTTCCATATTTAAAGTATGCAATTTATGCTGTTACAGTTGTTGGTTGGATTGCAATGTTTTTAGTGTTCTTTAAAATGATGGCTTATGTAAAAAAAGAGAAAAGACATTGACATTTATAGAAAGGTCAAATATTATTAAGACTCGTAAACTCGAGTCTTTTTATTTTGTGCATGATAAAAAAGTAAAGCCATGGAAACCACGGCTTTAAATGTTACTTTCTATTTTTAATTTCTTTTATTAAATCTGGAACTATGTTAAATAAATCGTCTACTATTCCATAGCTTGCTATGTTAAATATTGCTGCATCTGGGTCCTTATTTATTGCGATAATTGTCGCAGAGTTTTCCATTCCCTTTGTATGTTGAATTGCTCCAGATATTCCAAGGGCAATGTATAAATCTGGTTTTACTTGTACGCCAGTTACTCCAACTTGAATGTCTTTATCACACCAGCCAAGGTCTGTTGCAGCTTTTGTTGCACCAACTGCACCGCCAAGAGCATCGGCAAGTTCTTCTACTAAATGCCAGTTTTCTGGTCCTCCAAGTCCTAATCCACCTGATACAACTATTTTTGAATTCATAAGTTTGTCTAGTAGTGGGTTGATGTCAGATTTTTCGAAGCCAATAAACTTTGTAGCAATGTCTTCTGCCTTGAGTTTTGTTTCTTCTTTTATGATTTCAACATTTTTACTTTCGTCGCGAGTTGCTTCTACAAAAGCTCCTCTTCCAATTGTTGCCATCATAACTTCAGATAAAATTCTTACGTCGCAGAATAATTTTCCGTCAAAGGAAGGTCTAATCCATTTTATGTCTTTTTTATCTTCTGTTAGTTCAACTGATGAGCAGTCTGCAACGAGTCCAACGCCTTTATTGGCGGAAACTCTTCCAGCAAGGTCACGGCCGTTGTGGCTAGCTGGTAACATTACTATTGCAGGGTCGTATTTATCCATTAATGCTTCCAAAACTTTTGCATAACCTAAGGTGTTGTAATTTTCTAAAAGTTCATCATTTACTTGTATTACTTTATCGGCGCCATAATACCCTGATTCCCTTGCAATGCCGTCGTTATTAAATCCAATTTCAACTGCTATTAGTTCTTTATTTAAATCCTCAGAAAGTTCTCTTGCCTTTGACATAGTTTCCTTAGTAATAAGTGAAAGTGAACCTTCTGATGTTTCGTTTACTACCCAAATATTTCCCTTTTTCATTTTATCACCTACACTAATACTTTCTTATCTTCTAAGATTTTTATGACTTCTTTAATATTTCCACTTGCAGAACCAGTGTCAATCATGTTTCCTGCTTCTGATTTTCTTGGGGCACTTAAATCCTTTACTATTGTAAGAGAACCTTTTTGTCCAAGTTTGTCGAGGTCAAGTCCAAGGGAAGATGCAGTTAAGACGTGAATTTCTTTTTCCTTTGCAATTTCATCTCTATTTAGCGCAAATTTTGAAGGCTTGTTCACAGAACCCTTTAGGGCTGTTGCAACAAAAGGTGTAGATAATTTTACAGTTTCAACGCCTGTACCTACATTTCTTTTAACTTCAAATTCGCCATCTCGATAATTTATATCGCATAGATAAGTAACTTGATTCATGCCGAGTCTTTCAGCAATTTGTGGGCCTACTTGTCCAGTATCGCCGTCCGTAGTTTGGTCGCCTGTAAAGATTATATCGTAATCACAAATTGATTTTGCCGCTTCTGCAAGTGCATAGGAAGTTGCTATTGTGTCAGATCCTCTAAATTCAAGTCCTTCTAATAGATAAGCCTCTTCTGCGCCCATTTGTATGCAGTCGCGCAAAAATTTTTCTGCAGAAGGTGGTCCCATAGTTAGCGCGTCAATTTGTACATCTTCTTCTACTTGTTCTGATATATTTAATGCAAATTTAAGTCCACATAGGTCTGATGGATTTATTATAGTTTTAATTCCATCCCTAATTAAGTTATTAGTTTCCGGATCGATTTTTGCATTAGTTGTGTCAGGAACAGTTTTCATTAATAATAATATTTTCATAGTTCCTCCTTTAATATTTATTTAATATAATTATATTATACCCTATTGAGTAGATTTATATTTCAATTTAATACTTTTAAATAAGAAGAAAACAAAAAACTTGGTAAAGAGAATAAACGGTGCTATTTTGATTTCGTATAATAAAAAGAAAGATTTATAAAAATATTAATTGTGTAAAAAGATTCATATTATTTATGAGTCTTTTTTGTTAAAGTAATTAAAGTTATTGAAAATTTTCTCGGAAAATTATAATAGAGAAGTGTAAAATTTTTCAAAATATTTTTAAATACTTTAAAAAATGGCTTTACATTGGCTTAAATTTACTATATAATGTTTAAGCGTTTAAAAAGAATGTTGCGATGAAATCATAAGTTGCTTGAAACTTTGCCGAAAAAAAGGAGTTTCAAGGTAATTATGATGGAGAAGTCCAAGCTGGACTTGGGCGCGGGTTATTTTTTTCAAACGGGCTCTGTGATACACCAGGGCACGTTTATCGATAGCCCCATTCGCAAGTAAGGCTTTAGCGAATAGGAGGTAAATATGTCTAACAAAGGCAAACAAAAAATCAGAATTAAACTTAAAGCTTATGATCACGAATTACTTGATAATTCAGCATTAAGAATTGTTGAAGCTGCTAAAAAGAGCGGTGCAGAAGTATCTGGACCAATTCCTCTTCCAACAGAAAAGGAAATTATTACAATTATAAGAGCTGTACACAAGTATAAGTATTCAAGAGAACAATTTGAGCAAAGAACTCACAAGCGTCTAATTGATATACTTAATCCTACACAAAAAACTGTAGATTCACTTATGAAGTTAAATCTACCAGCTGGTGTAGATATAGAAATTAAACTTTAAGACTTTGCTTTATATGACTTCTATATAGAAGTCCGCTGTAAATACTAGGAGGTGCAACATGAAATATTTAGTAGGTAAAAAAATTGGCATGACCCAAATTATTGATGAAGAGGGTACTGTTACTCCTGTCTCAGTTATTGAAGTAGAACCAAATGTTGTTGTGCAAAAGAAAACAATTGAAAGTGATGGATACAATGCCATCCAAGTTGCAACACATGAAGTTAAAGAAAAAAGACTTAACAAACCTGAGAAGGGACATTTTGACAAGGCAGGCGTAGGATATAGAAAACATCTTTCTGAATTTAGAACTGATGATGTAGATTCTTACAACCTTGGAGATGAAATAAAGGTAGATATTTTTGAAGTAGAAGAACATGTTGATGTTATTGGTACTTCAAAGGGTAAAGGAACTGCAGGTATTATCAAACGCCATAACTTTGGTCGTGGTAGAGAAACTCACGGTTCTAAATTCCACAGAATGCCAGGTGGTATGGGTGCTGCTTCTTATCCAGGAAAAGTATTCAAAAACCATAGAATGGCTGGAAAAATGGGTAACGAAAGAGTTACTGTTCAAAACTTAGAAATTGTTAGAATAGATACAGATAAAAATTTAATTTTAGTTAAGGGTGCTATCCCAGGACCTAAGAAGGGAACTGTAAGAATTAAAAGCACTGTTAAAATGACTAAATAAGATAGGGAGGTTAAGAAATGCCTAAAATTCAAATGATTGACATTAAGGGAAATCCTGTTGAAGAAGTCGAACTAAGTGAAGGGCTATTTGATGCTCCTATAAGCACTCATGCTGTTTATTTAGTTGTTAAAAACATTTTGGCTAATAAAAGACAAGGTACTCACTCTGCTAAAACTCGTGCTGAAGTACGTGGAGGCGGAAGAAAACCTTGGAGACAAAAGGGAACAGGTCGTGCAAGACAAGGTTCAATTAGATCACCTCAATGGAGAGGCGGTGGAGTTGTTTTCGCTAAGAAACCAAGAGATTATTCTTATACAACTCCTAAAAAAGCTAGAAGAGTTGCTCTTAAATCAGTTCTTACTAGCAAATTCCAAGATGGCGAAATGATTCTTGTTGACAAGTTCACAATGGATGAGCCAAAGACAAAGATTTTTGCTAACATCTTAAAGGATATTAAAGCAGGTAAAAAGGCACTTGTAGTTGTTAACGACGACGAAAAAGACGTTCAAAGAGCTGCAAGAAATATCGCTGGAGTAAAAACATCTAGAGCCACTGATATTAACGTATATGATTTATTAAAATACGATAATCTTATTATCTCAAAGGCTGCGCTTGATGTTGTTGAGGAGGTTTTTAACTGATGAATAAATTTGACATTATTAAAAGACCTTTAGTTACTGAACAAAGTATGGATATGATGGCAGAAAATAAATACACTTTTGAAGTGCAAAAAGATGCCACTAAACCTGAAATCAGAAAAGCTGTTGAAGAAATCTTCGGCGTTAAGGTTGAAAAAGTATATACAATGAATATGCGTGGAAAATTAAAAAGACAAGGAGTTCATCAAGGTAGACGTCCTTCATGGAAAAAAGCTATAGTTAAGCTTACTGATGACTCAGAACCGATAGAATTTTTTGATTCTATCTGATAGTAGGAGGTATTAAAATGGCGATTAGAGGATTTAAACCTACAACTCCTGCCCGTAGACAGATGACTGTTGCTACATTTGAAGAGATTACTAAGAAGACACCTGAAAAATCTCTTTTAGTTAGCATCAAAAAAACTGCCGGTAGAAATTCACAAGGTAGAATTACTAGTAGACATAGAGGCGGCGGAGTTAAGAGAAAATATAGAATTATAGATTTAAAGAGAGATAAAGACAATATTCCTGCAAAAGTAGTAGCTATTGAATATGATCCATATAGAACAGCTTACATTGCACTTTTATCTTATGCTGATGGTGAAAAGAGATACATCATCCAACCTAATGGATTAAAAGTTGGGGATGTAATCGAATCAGGTTCAGAAGCAGATATTAAAGTTGGTAACGCACTAATACTTGCTGATATCCCAGTTGGTACTACTGTTCACAACATTGAAATGACTCCCGGAAAGGGCGGTCAAATAGCAAGAAGTGCTGGATCATCAGCTCAACTTATGGCAAAAGAAGGAAAATATGCTCAACTTAGACTTCCTTCAGGTGAATTTAGATTAATAAATCAAAGATGTAAGGCAACTATTGGACAAGTTGGAAATATTTCTCACGAACTTATTACACTAGGTAAAGCAGGTAAGAGCAGATATCTTGGAAAGAGACCTCATGTTAGAGGATCTGCAATGAACCCTGTTGATCACCCTCATGGTGGTGGAGAAGGTAGAACTCCAGTAGGTAGACCTTCACCAATGACTCCTTGGGGCAAGAAAGCTCTAGGACTTAAGACTAGAAAGAAATCTAAAAAATCTGATATGTATATAGTAAGAAGAAGAACTAAGTAATCGGAGGGTATAATGAGTAGATCAATAAAAAAAGGACCATTTGCTGATGAACACCTTCTAAAGAAGGTTGACGAGCTTAATGAAAAGAACGAAAAGAAAGTAATTAAAACTTGGTCTCGTCGCTCAACTATTTTCCCTGAATTTGTATCACACACAATTGCTGTTCATGACGGCAGAAAACATGTGCCAGTATATATTACTGAAGACATGGTAGGACATAAATTAGGTGAATTTGTTCCAACAAGAACATATAGAGGCCACGGCGGCAAGAGCGAAAAGAGCACAACAGTTAAATAAGGAGGGTTATAATGCAAGCACAAGCAATTGCAAAATATGTAAGAATATCACCTCTTAAGGTGAATTATATTTGCGCTGAAATACGCGGCAAAAGCGTTGATGAGGCCCTCTCTATTTTAAAGTTTACTAATAAGAGGGGAGCTCATGAACTCTATAAGGTACTAAAATCAGCTGTAGCCAATGCTGAAAACAACCTTAATTTAGACAGAGACGATCTTTATGTGAAAAAAGCATACGCTAATGACGGACCTACTATGAAGAGATTTCGTCCTAAGGCTAAGGGTATGGCTTATCCAATCCTTAAAAGATCAAGTCACATTGGCGTTGTAGTAGCAGAAAGAGAGTAAGGAGGTAGAGAATGGGCCAAAAAGTAAACCCACATGGACTTCGTGTTGGAGTAATTAAAGATTGGGATTCAAAATGGTATGCAGACAAGAAGAATTTTGCCGATCTTTTAGTTGAAGACAACAATATTAGAAAATATGTTAAGAAAAAGCTTTATACTGCAGGAATCTCTAAGATTGAAATTGAAAGAGCTGCTAATAGAGTTAAAGTTTCTATTCATACAGCTAAACCAGGAATGGTAATTGGACGTGGCGGCGCTGGAGTTGAAGAGCTTAGAACTGAAATTGAAAAGCTTACAAATAAATCTGTTGTAATAAATGTTGAAGAAATCAAAAATCAAGACTTAGATGCACAAATCGTTGCTGAAAGCATTGCAGAATCTCTTGAAAGAAGAGTTGCATTTAGACGTGCTATGAAACAAGCAATTCAAAGAACTATGCGTCAAGGAGCTCTTGGTATTAAGACTGCTGTATCAGGTCGTTTAGGCGGTGCAGATATGGCAAGAACTGAAGGCTATTCTGAAGGAACTATTCCTCTTCAAACATTAAGAGCTGATATCGACTATGGTTTCGCTGAAGCTGATACTACTTACGGTAAGATCGGTGTTAAAGTTTGGCTTTATAAGGGCGAAGTTCTTCCTGAATTAAAAGAAGATTCAAGAAGAAAACCTAGAGATAACAGAGATAATAGAGATAACAGAAATCGCAAAAGACGCGATAACAGAAACAATAATTTTAATAGAAATAACAGAAGAGACAATAAAAATAAAGAGTCTTAAAGAAGGGAGGAATAGTCATGTTGATGCCTAAGAGAGTAAAATATCGTAAAGTTCACAGAGGCAGAATGAAGGGCAAGGCTATGCGTGGTAATGAGCTTGCATATGGCGAATATGGTATAAAAGCTTTAGAACCTTGTTGGATAACTTCAAATCAAATAGAAGCGGCACGTCGTGCTATGACAAGATATATTCGTAGAGGTGGAAATATCTGGATTAAGATTTTCCCAGACAAACCTGTTACTGAAAAACCTGCTGAAACTCGTATGGGTTCTGGTAAAGGTGCTCCAGAGTATTGGGTTGCAGTAGTTAAACCAGGAAGAATTTTATTTGAAATGGGCGGTGTTTCTGAAGAAGTTGCAAGAGAAGCTATGAGACTTGCATCTATGAAACTCCCTGTGAGAACTAAATTCGTTATGAAAGATAAGGATGGTGACTCAAATGAAGGCTAATGAAATTCGCAAAATGACTAGCGAAGATTTAAATAATAAGGTTAATGAACTTAAAAATGAACTTTTTAATTTGAGATTCAGATTGGCTACTGGTCAACTTGACAATCCATCAAGTATTAAAAGTGTTAAAAGAGATATAGCAAAAGTAAAAACGATCATTAGAGAACGTGAACTTGAAGTTGGAAAGGAGGCTTAATCTCATGGAAAGAAATTCAAGAAAAACTATAACAGGAATTGTAGTAAGCGATAAAATGGATAAGACTATTGTAGTTAAGACTGAGACTTTAAAGAATCATCCAATTTACAAAAAGAGATTTAAGAAAACTACTAAATTCAAGGCTCATGATGAAAATAATGAATGTGGTATTGGTGATCGCGTAAAACTTATGGAAACTAGACCACTAAGTAAAGATAAAAGATGGAGACTTGTAGAAATTATTGAAAAAGCTCAATAATTTTAACTTGAAAGGAGAATAACATGATTCAACAAGAAACAAGATTGCGTGTTGCTGACAATTCAGGTGCAAGAGAACTATCTGTAATTAAAGTCCTTGGTGGAACTAATAGAAAAACAGCTAGTATCGGAGATATCGTGGTTTGTTCTGTAAAAAATGCAACACCCGGTGGCGTTGTCAAAAAAGGTGCTGTTGTAAAAGCAGTTATTGTTAGAACAAACAAGGGCATTAGCAGAAAAGACGGATCTTACATTAGTTTTGACGATAACGCTGCTGTTGTAATAAAAGATGATAGAAGCCCTGTTGGCACTCGTATTTTTGGACCTGTAACTAGAGAACTAAGAGCTGGAAACTTTATGAAAATTATTTCTCTAGCTCCGGAAGTACTATAATTTGGAGGTGTAATATGAGAATTAAAAAAGATGACATCGTAAAAGTTATAGCCGGAAAAGATAAAGGCAAAACTGGTAAGGTATTAAGAACAATTCCTAAAAAAGATTTAGTAGTTGTTGAAAAGGTAAATATTGTTACTAAACACATTAAACCTAGAGGACCACAAAATCCAGGTGGAATAGAAAAAATGGAAGCTCCAATTCACGTATCTAATGTTATGTACTTTGACAGTGCATCAGGCAAGGCTACAAGAATTGGATATAAGATAGAAGACGGAAAAAAAGTTAGAATTGCAAAATCTAGCGGAAATGTAATTAAGTAGGGGGTAGAATAATGACTTCAAGACTACAAGAAAAATATAAGACAGAAGTTGTGGGCCACCTAATGGAACGTTTCAACTACAGTAACGTTATGGAAGTACCGAGACTTGAAAAAATCACTATTAACATTGGAATTGGTGAAGCTAAAGACAATCACAAAGCTCTTGAATCTGCAGTAGAAGAACTTACTACAATAGCAGGTCAAAAGGCTGTTGTTACTAAGGCAAGAAAATCAATTGCCAACTTTAAACTTCGTGCAGGACAAAATGTTGGTGTTAAAGTTACTCTAAGAGGACAAAGAATGTATGAATTCTTAGACAAATTAATGAATGTTGCCCTTCCAAGAGTAAGAGACTTTAGAGGTGTTAAGCCTACTGCTTTTGATGGTAGAGGAAATTATGCTCTAGGCCTTAAAGAACAACTTATCTTCCCTGAAATTGAGTATGATAAAGTTGATGCTATTAGAGGAATGGACATCATTATAGTAACTACTGCTAATACTGATGAAGAAGCTAAAGAATTCCTAGATAAAATGGGAATGCCTTTTGCTAAGGCTTAAGGAGGTACATTGTGGCAAAAAAATCAATGATTGCAAAACAAAAGAGGAAACAAAAGTATTCTTCTCGTGAATATACTAGATGTAAAATTTGTGGAAGACCACATTCAGTTTTACAAAAATATGGAATATGTAGAATATGCTTTAGAGAACTTGCGTATAAGGGACAAATTCCTGGCGTAAGAAAAGCTAGCTGGTAAAAGCCTTAGATGAAAGGAGGCAAACTGATATGATGACAGACCCAATTGCAGATATGCTATCAAGAATTAGAAATGCAAATAATGCAAGACATAAATCTGTTGATATTCCTTGCTCAAAAATCAAAAAAGAAATAGCTCAAATTCTTCTTGATGAAGGTTATATTAAAGGATATGATGTTGTTGAAGACGACAAACAAGGAATGATCAAGATTGATCTTAAGTATTCTCAAGACGGAGAAAGAGTTATTTCCGGACTAAAGAGAATATCTAAACCGGGACTTAGAGTTTATGTTAAGTGCGAAGATGTTCCTAAAGTTCTAGGAGGACTAGGAATTGCAATTATCTCTACATCTAAGGGAATAATTACAGATAAAATGGCGAGAAAAGATAAAGTTGGCGGAGAGGTAATCTGCTACGTTTGGTAATTTGGAGGTGAAAAATGTCAAGAATTGGCAAAAAACCTATTGAAATCCCAAAGGGCGTTGATGTTAAAATTGACGGTCAAACAGTAACTGTTAAGGGACCAAAGGGTGAACTAACACAATCTTTCAATAAAGATTTAAAAATAGAATTAAATGACGGAGTTCTCACTGTAGAAAGACCAAATGAGATTAAAAAAATTAAGGCACTTCACGGTTTAACTAGAACTCTAATCTACAATATGATAATTGGCGTTACAGAAGGTTATTCAAAATCACTTGAAATAATCGGAACTGGATATAGAGCTGCTAAGAAGGGAAAAGTTCTTTCTCTTAACTTAGGATTTTCACATCCTCTTGATCTTGAAGATCCAGAAGGTATTGAAGTTGAAGTTCCTTCAGCTAACTCCATTATTGTAAAAGGTAATGACAAACAACAAGTTGGCGCTTATGCTGCTTACATTAGAAGCTTCAGAGAACCTGAACCTTACAAAGGTAAAGGTATTAGATATACTGATGAATATGTAAGACGTAAAGTTGGTAAGACTGGTAAGTAAGAGAGGAGAATTTAAGTGTTAAAAAAGATTAATAAAAATGCAAATAGAATAAAAAGACACAAAAGACTTAGAAATCATATCTCCGGTACTTCTGCTAAACCAAGACTTTCAGTTTACAGATCATCTAAGCATATTTATGCTCAACTAATTGATGACGAAGCTGGCAATACTTTATTAAGTGCATCAACTCTTGATAAGTCATTGAATTTAGAAAACACTGGAAATATTGAAGCAGCAAAGGCTGTTGGTACTTCTATTGCTGAGAAAGCAAAGGAAAAAGGCATCGAAGAAGTTGTCTTTGATAGAAGTGGCTATGTATACCATGGCAAAATCAAAGCACTTGCTGACGCAGCTAGAGAAGCTGGGCTAAAATTCTAAGAAGGAGGAAGTAATGGAGCGTTCATTAATAAATGCGGCAGAACTTGATCTTGAAGAAAGAGTTGTATCTATAAATAGAGTTGCCAAAGTAGTTAAGGGTGGTAGAAATTTTAGATTCTCTGCTCTTGTAGTAGTTGGCGACAAAAACGGACACGTTGGCGTAGGTACAGGTAAAGCTCTTGAAGTTCCTGAAGCTATAAGAAAAGCAACACAAGATGCTAGAAAGCATATTATAAAAGTAAATCTACTAAATACTTCTATTCCTCATCAAGTAACTGGAATTTATGGAGCAGGTAGAGTTTTCTTAAAACCAGCAAGAGAAGGTACGGGAGTTATCGCAGGCGGAGCTGTTCGTGCTGTATGTGAACTTGCAGGTATTACTGATATTCGTACTAAGAATATTGGTACAAATAATCCAAGAAACACAGTTAATGCAACAATTGAAGGATTAAAACAACTTAAAACTGTTGAATCTGTTGCAAGACTTAGAAATAAATCAGCGGATGAAATTATAGGATAGGAGGAAAGTCATGAGTACAATTAAAATTAAACTTGTAAAAAGTCCTATCGGTAAAGTACCTAAACACAGAAAAACAATAAAAGCACTTGGCCTAAGAAAGTTACACCAAGTTGTTGAAAAAAATGATACACCTCAAATTAGAGGTATGTTGAAACAAGTCGATTATATGATCGAAGTAGAAGAATAAGGAGGTGTACCTAATGAAGTTACATGACTTAAGACCTAATGAAGGTGGCGGAGTTAAAGCTAGAAAAAGAGTGGGTCGTGGAATAGGTTCCGGTACTGGAAAGACATCTGGTAAAGGTCACAAAGGACAAAATGCTAGAAGTGGCGGAGGAGTTAGACCTGGATTCGAAGGTGGACAAATGCCACTATTTAGACGTCTTCCTAAGAGAGGATTTACAAATATCTTTAAGAAAGAATATGCTGTTATTAACGTAGCAGATCTTAATGTATTTGAAGAAGGAACTGAAATCACTCCTGAATTCTTAATAGAAAACAAATTTATCAAAGCTGGAAAAGCTAAAGACGGAATTAGAATTTTGGGGGATGGTGAATTAAATGTTAAACTTACTGTAAAAGCTCAGCATTTCTCAAAATCTGCTAAAGAAAAAATTGAGGCTTGCGGAGGAAAGGCCGAGGTGATTTAATGCTATCCACTTTTAGAAATGCGTGGAGAATTGAGTCAATTCGTAAGAAGATGCTTTTCACTTTATTCATGCTTCTATTATATAGACTTGGATCACATATCGCTGTTCCTTACATGAACTCACAAGTTATTTCACAACTTATGAGTGGAGCAGGTGGATCAATTTTCTCCTTCCTAGATTTAATGGCAGGAGGTAACTTTAGAAGATTTACAATTTTTGCTGCAAACATATATCCATATGTTACTGCATCAATTATTCTTCAACTTTTGACAATTGCAATTCCTTCATTGGAATCTCTTGCAAAAGAGGGGGAAACTGGTAGAAAGGCTATTGCAAAATATACTAGATACCTTTCTATTGCCATAGCTCTTGTACAAGCTGTTGGTTATACTTTTGGCCTTTTCAGACAAGCTATAAATGCAACAAGCGCTATTGAATATGCAACAATTATCCTATCAATAGTAGCAGGTACTGCTATTCTAGTTTGGATAGGTGAACAAATAACTGAACATGGAATCGGAAATGGTATTTCAATTTTAATTTTTGCAGGTATCGTTTCAAGATTTCCAATTGATATAGCTCAATCAGTTGCTCTTGTAAAAGCAGGAAAATCTAGTCCAATCTTTTTAGTGCTATTCGTAATAATTGCAATTGCAATTGTTGTATTTGTAGTAACACTTACTGAAGGTGAAAGAAGAATTCCTGTACAATACGCAAAGAGGGTTGTAGGAAGAAAAATGTATGGCGGTCAAGCTACTCATATTCCTATTAAAGTTTTGATGACTGGTGTTATGCCAATTATCTTTGCCAACTCACTACTTGCTATTCCAGCAACTATTGCTATGTTTACTAGTGAATCAACTAGAAATTGGATTCAAAAATGGTTAACTCCTGCTGGAGGACCTGGAGCTGTGATTTATATAATATTTACAATTATTCTTATTATATTTTTCACATTTTTCTACACTACAATCCAATTTAACACTGTTGAATACTCTAAAAACCTTCAAGCTAATGGTGGTTTTATTAGCGGTATTCGAGCAGGTAAACCAACAAGTGATTATTTAGGTAGAACTTTGAATAGATTGGTTATGCCGGGAGCAATTGCACTTTCAATACTTGCAGTTCTTCCAACTATACTAACACTTATTTCAGGATTACAATTTAATTATGGTGGTACTTCAATTATCATCGTAGTTGGTGTTGTGCTTGAAATTCACAGAGTATTAGAACAACAATTAATCATGAGAAATTATCGTGGTTTCTTAAAGAATAAATAGGAGGCATTTATGAAATTAGTTATATTAGGACCTCCAGGGGCCGGAAAGGGCACACAAGCTGAATATATTGTTGAGAGATACAATATTCCACATATTTCAACTGGAGATATCTTTAGAGAAAATATTAAGAACAACACAGAACTTGGCAAAGAAGCAAAGTCTTATATGGATAAGGGTCTTTTAGTTCCTGATGATCTTGTAATCGCACTTGTTGAAGATAGACTAAACAAGGAAGATGCTAAGAAGGGATTTCTACTAGATGGTTTTCCAAGAACTGTGGCTCAAGCTGTTAGTCTTGATTCCATTTTAGACAAAAACGATGAAAAGCTAACTAATGTTATTAATATTACAGTTGACCCTAAAATTTTAATTGAAAGAGCTGTTGGAAGACGAGTTTGTAAAACTTGTGGAATGACTTATCATGTTAAATTCAATCCTCCAAAGGTAGAGGGAGTTTGTGATAAGGATGGTACTAAGCTTATTCAAAGAGATGACGATACTGAAGAAACTGTAAAGACTAGAATTTCAGTTTACTTTGATCAAACTGCACCTCTTATTGATTACTACAGAGCACAAAATCTTCTTGTAGACATCGATGGTGCTAAGGATATTGACAAAGTATTTGAAGATATAGTTAATGGTCTTGAATAGTTCATGGATAATACATTTAGTCTTTTAAGGGGACAAGTTGTAAGATCCAAAAAGGGTAGAGATGAGGGAAAAGTTTTTGTAATCACTGAGATTATAGATGATGATTTTCTCCTTCTCGTAGATGGAAAGCTAAGAAAGCTAGATCGACCAAAGAAAAAAAAGGTAAAACATCTTTATATATATAAGGATGTCATTGATCTTGATGTTAAAGATTTAAATGACAGTTATATTAGAAAGAAACTATTACCTTATAGCTAAAGGAGGATCCTTAATAATATGGCTAAAGAAGATGTAATTGAAGTTGAAGGCGTTGTTGTAGACGCTCTTCCAAATACTCATTTCAAGGTTGAGCTTGAAAACGGACATATCATACTTGCTCATATTTCAGGTAAATTGAGAATGAATTATATTAGAATTCTTCCTGGTGATAAGGTGACAGTTGAGCTTTCACCTTATGATCTTACAAGAGGAAGAATAACTTGGAGAAAGAAATAATCCTAGAGTTAGGAGGCATTTAAATGAAAGTAAGACCATCTGTAAAAAAGATGTGCGAAAAGTGCAAAATAATTAAACGAAACGGAAAAGTAATGGTAATTTGCGAAAATCCGAAACATAAACAAAGACAGGGATAAGGGAGGTAATTATGGCTAGAATTTCCGGTGTAGATTTACCTAGAGAAAAGAGAGTTGAAATCGGACTCACTTATATTTATGGTATTGGAAAACCTAGATCTCAAGCAATTTTAACTGCTGCAGGCGTTGATTTTGATACAAGAGTTAAAGATTTGACAGAAGCTGAACTTGCTAAAATTAGAGAAGAAATAGATAAATACCACGTAGAAGGTGATTTGCGTCGTGATGTTGCAATGAGCATCAAAAGACTTCGTGAGATCAACTGTTATCGTGGAAGAAGGCATAAAATGGGTCTTCCTGTAAGAGGACAAAAAACTAAGACTAATGCTAGGACAAGAAAAGGTCCTAAGAAACTTGTTAGTAAAAGTAAGTAAGGGGGGACTATAATGGCTAAGAAACAAAAAGTTACACGTTCTAGAAGACGTGTTCGTAAAAACATTGAAAAAGGAGAAGCTCATATAGCTTCAACATTTAATAACACTATGGTTACTCTTACTGATATTAACGGTAATGTTATTTCTTGGGCAAGTGCTGGACAACTTGGATTTAGAGGTTCAAGAAAGTCAACTCCTTTTGCAGCACAAGAAGCAGCACAAGAAGCAGCTGAAAAAGCTAAAGAACATGGATTAAAGAGCGTTGATGTATATGTAAAGGGTCCAGGTTCAGGAAGAGAAGCTGCTATTAGATCTCTTCAAGCATCAGGTCTTGAAGTAACTATGATTAAAGATGTTACTCCAATTCCTCATAATGGATGTAGACCACCAAAACGTAGAAGAGTCTAAACTATTTATCGAGAAGGAGGGTACCCATGATTGAAATTGAAAAACCTAGAATTAGTATTGAAGAATTAGATGAGTCAGGTTTATATGGCAAATTCGTCGTTGAACCTCTAGAAGCTGGATTTGGTATCACTATTGGAAATTCCTTAAGAAGAGTGTTACTTTCCTCTCTACCAGGCGCAGCAGTTTCTTTTATAAACATACGCGGCGTTGAACATGAATTTGATACAATTCCAGGAGTATTGGAAGATGTACCTGAAATAGTTTTAAACATTAAATCTATAGTTTTAAAGATGACTGAAGATGAGCCTGTAAAACTTATTATAGAAAAAAAGGGCAAAGGAGAGATTAAAGCCTCTGACATTGAGCTTCAACCTCAGGTAACTGTTATTAATCCAGATCAACATATAGCTACGCTAAATGAGGATGCTGATTTTTATCTTGAAATGATGGTCGAAAAGGGAAGAGGATATGAACCTTCTGAGCTTAAAAAGGATGAAATAACTGAAATTGGAATTATTCCAATGGATTCTAACTTCACTCCTGTGGAAAAAGTAAACTGGAAAGTTGAAAACACTAGAGTTGGACAAAGAACTGATTATGATAGATTAATCCTTGAAGTTACAACAGATGGCTCTATGAAAGCTGACGAAGCTACATCCCTTGCAGCAAAAATCTTGACAGAACATCTTGAACTCTTCATTGGCCTAAAAGAACATGTCAGTGAAATAAATTTGATGGTTGAAAAAGAAGAGGATCAAAAAGAAAAAGTTCTCGAAATGACAGTTGAGGAATTAGATTTATCTGTTAGATCATTTAACTGTTTAAAGAGAGCTGGAATAAACAGCGTTGAGGAATTGACTAATAAAACTGAAAGTGAAATGATGAAAGTTAGAAATCTAGGTAGAAAATCTCTACTAGAGGTAACTGAAAAGCTTGAAGAATTAGGACTAAGCCTCAAACCTGAAGAAGAATAAGGAGGACATTATGGCAAAAAACAGAAAACTTGGCCGTAATTCAAGTCATAGACGTGCAATGCTTAGAAACCTTGTTACTTCTCTTTTAAGGGAAGGTAGAATTAAAACTACTCATACTAGAGCTAAGGAAGTTCAAAGAATTGCAGATCGCATGATTACACTTGGAAAAAGAGGCGACCTTCACGCAAGAAGACAAGCTTTAGCATATATTTATTCAGAAGATGTTGTTACAAAATTATTTGAAGAATATTCTGAAAAATATGCAGATAGAAATGGTGGATACACTAGAGTATTGAAAATGGGTCCAAGACGTGGAGACGGTGCAGAAATTTCAATTATAGAATTAGTATAAGGAAATCCAATGGGATTTCCTTTTTTACATTTTGGAGGGCTTATGCTTTATAAAAAAATTTACAACTCTCCACTTGGAAAAATTTATTTAATCTTTGATGAAGAATTTTTACTTGGATTATATTTTGAAAATCAAAAATATTTTGGAGATGCTATAAAGGGAGAAGAAACAGAAAATTTTGATTCAAAAAATGGAGAACTTTCAAATAAAAATTTAGAAGTTACAGAAAAGTGGCTTGATATATATTTTAGTGGTGAAGAGCCAAAATTTATGCCATGCATAAAACTTATTGGAACAGAATTTAGAAGAGATGTGTGGAAAATTTTATTAGAGATACCCTATGGAGAAACTACTACATATAAAGCTATCTCAGAGAAATTAATAGAGAGCGGAAAGTATAAGAGAATGTCGGCGCAAGGGGTTGGCGGTGCAGTTGGGCACAACCCAATATCAATAATAGTACCTTGTCATAGAGTGGTGGGAGTCGATGGCAGTCTAACAGGCTATGCTGGAGGACTTGCGAATAAAAAGAGATTACTTCAAAATGAAGTTGTCAAGTTCAATAAGTAGATTTGGAAAAAATAAAAGCTTGCTTATAAAAAGTGAAGCTTTTATTTTTTTATTTTGCACTCAACCCTTGAAAAATTTTTGCCAATGTATTATTATATATATTAGCAGAAGGCATTGCCGAGTGCTAATAAAAAGGAGGTAAATATAGATGAAACTTAGACCACTTGACGATAAGATCGTCATCAAGAAAATTGAAAAAGAAGAAACAACTGCTTCAGGCATAGTACTTCCTTCTTCAGCTAAAGAGGAATCAA
>NZ_JALEOV010000037.1 GCF_022767005.1 Peptoniphilus sp.
GGTGCAATTTTTATACATAATCTATTTTAGAAATTCTTTTATCTGAGCATTATTTCTCTGTCTAATCTTATTTATTTCTCTTCGGTTTTCATATCCCTCGATGATATTTTTCTCTTCTAAAGTTTCTCCAATTATAGCAGGAATTTTTCCTAAATCTGTTCCCTTGCATTTAAAGGTCAAAAAACAAAAAGCTGCAAGTTCTGTTTCGCCTGTCATTGGTTTTTCCTTTATAAATTTTGTAAAAACTTCAACAGATGAATTTCCCACTCCAGATATAAATGTAGTTGCAGTTAAAAAATCTCCTAGATTAATTGGCTTTAAAAATGTAAAGCTGTCACAAGAAATTGTAGCAACTTTTCCCCTAGTATGCCTTATAGCACAAGTTCCAGAGCTGTGATCAGCAATTTCAAAGAGCCTTGCCCCATACATTGTGCCACCAGTGTTTAAATCTGTTGGCATTACTCCATAGGTGAAAACGACCTTTGATTCAGAAACTTTCTTTGAATTAATAGAGGTATTTTGCAACTTCAGCACCTAATCTTGCATTATTTTTTACAAGAGCAATATTAGCTTCAAGTGATTTTCCTTCCGTTACTTCAAGAACTTTTGATAGTAAAAATGGAGTTGTTTCTTTTCCGTGGATTCCCTTTTCTTCAGCTTCTAAAAGAGCTTTCTCTATTGCAGAATTAATTTTATCTTCATCCATTGAATCTGCTTCAGGAATTGGATTTGTTAGAAGAATTCCACCTTGTAATCCTAAATTCCATTGAGTATTAGCTGCATCTGCTGCCTCTTTAGGATTTTTAATATTATAATCAACTTTAAATTCGCTCTTTCTTGTAAAGAAAGCTGGCATATAGTCTGTTTGATAGCCAAATACTGGTACTCCCTTAGTTTCAAGATATTCAAGAGTAAGTCCAATATCGAGAATTGATTTGCATCCTGCACAAACTATCATAATATCATTTGATGCAAGTTCATCAAGGTCTCTTGATATGTCAAAAGTAGTTTCAGCATGTCTGTGAACGCCACCAAGTCCTCCAGTTACAAAAATCTTAATTCCAGCAAGTCTTGATGCAATAATTGTTGATGCAA
Source organism: Peptoniphilus sp. (assembly GCF_022767005.1). Classification (GTDB taxonomy): domain Bacteria; phylum Bacillota; class Clostridia; order Tissierellales; family Peptoniphilaceae; genus Peptoniphilus_A. Next base: position 1,096 of record NZ_JALEOV010000037.1, read on the forward strand.
CTGTTGTAGCACCATTTAATCCACGAGAAACAATATATGCAAAATCTCTTCTTGATGTTTTTATAATGTCCTTTGATGTTGCCATAAATTCTAATTCTTCGTCATTTAAACCAATTTTAATTTTTCCGCCTATAATTGCAGTTGTTGCAGGTACAGCTCCATTTTCTCTTATGATTTTCTCACAAGCTTTTGCTGTTTCAATATTTTGTGGATAGGGCATTCCATGAGAAATAATTGTTGATTCAAGGGCAACTATTGGTTTCCCATTTTCCATTGCATTTTTAACTTCATCATTATATTCAACATATTTTTTTAGCATTTCATTATTAATCATAAATTTCTCCTTTTAAATTATTTTCATTCATATCCTTTGAACATGAATTAGCACTTTTTAAAGCAATTTTTGCAGCAGCTTCTGCCGCTTTCATTCTCTTATCTATATCAAAATCATTGTATAGTCCATAGGCATATCCTGCCATAAAAGCATCCCCTGCTCCACTTGCATTTACAACTTTTACTGGATCAGGCTTTCTAACCATTTTAAAATCTTTTTCAAAGTAAAAAGCTCCCCTACTTCCAGCTGTTATTACAACACTTTTTAGACCCTTGGCTATTAAATCTTCTCCAAGGCTATCAATATTATCTGTATCTAAGCCCGAAAGAGCCTTTGCCTCGTAATTATTTACTTTTAAGAAATCAATTTTATCCAATAAATTCTTAATTTTTATAACTTTTTTTGTGGAAACTCCGTCAATTAAAAATTTACCCCTTATGTTTTTTAGGATATAATCCAAAGTTTCTTCTTCTAAATTTGTATCAATAATTGTAAATTCAGCATTTTCAATAATTTTTTTGTTCTTATCAATATAATCTTTATCTATATTTTTTAAAAGATCCATGTCGGCAATTGCTACATACATATCCTTCTCTTCATCTAAAATTGCTAGATAATGAGGAGTAATTCCCTCAGATATTAAAATTTTGGAACTGTCAACATTTATGAGATTTAGCTCGTCTATAATATTTTTGGCTGCATCATCCTTTCCTAAAACTGAAAGAAAAGTTGTATTTATACCAAGCCTTGCTAAATTTTCACAAATATTTCTTCCAACGCCTCCACTTGAATATTTAATCTTTCCTGGATTTGAATCTCTTACTTTTAAACTATCAAAAGAATAACCAGTAATATCCATATTGCATCCGCCTAGAACTGCAACATAGGAATCTTCTCTAAGTATATATCCCCTACCTAAAATATATCCCGAAGTCATCAAATTATTAATATGAGTAGATACACCCGACCTTGTAATATTTAATTCATCGGCAATTTCTTGTTGTGAAATACCAGGATTTTTTTTCAAAAGATTTATAATTTCTTTTTCTCTTGGAGTCAAAAAAAACACCTCTAATCATTTACTTAAATTTTAATCAAATGATTAGAGGTTGTCAATACTTTATAAAAACTTTTCTTGATTTTCTTTTAATTTATCTTCAGCAACTGCTTCCTTATAGCATCTTCTGCAAAGTGGTTCATATTCTTCTATTGCTCCAAGCTCAACCCTCTTGTCGCTTTTTATCTTTCTATGAGAAACCCAAGCATCTGTGCCACATCTTTTGCAAACTGCGTGATGTTTATTCAAATAATCTGTCTTTGGCATAATTTCTTTTACAATTTCAAAGGGTTCAGCCATATAATCCATATCAAGACCCGCCATTACAATTGTAATCCCCATATCTAACATTTTTTCTAAATTTTCTAATACAACTGCTGGATCATCTTTTAAAAACTGAACCTCATCTATTCCAATTACTTGTGGAGAATTTTTCTCTGCATAATCTAAGATTTCTTTTATGGAATCAATTTCAATAGCTTTTAGAGAAATTTTATCATGAGTAACAATTTCTTCTCTTGAATATCTTTTGTCAAGCATTGGTTTGAAAGCAATCACCTTATAATTTGCAATGGAAAATCTCTTTAAGTCCCTTTCAAGTGAGCTAGTCTTCCCAGAAAACATTGAACCAGTGTGTAAAATCATTCTTCCTCTGTATTGATGCATAATTTATCCTTGGTAATCTGTAACTATTGCTTCTTCAATTACAATGTCAAAGACAGGCTTATCCATAAAGCCAACTTTTGATTTTGCAATATCGTCAACTACATCCATTCCTTCAAAAACTTGTCCGAAAACAGTATGCTTGCCATCGAGCCAAAAAGCTCCACCAACCTTTTCATAAGCTTCAATAATTTCTTCAGGGTATCCATTTTCAGCTCCTGCATCCTTCATTTGACTTAAAACGTCATTGGAAAGTTTATCTCCTTGCACGATGAAAAATTGTGAACCATTAGTATTTGGACCAGCATTTGCCATGGAAAGTGCTCCTCTAAAGTTTCTAAAGTTTATATCAAATTCATCTTTAAAAGGTTTTTTCCACTTACTTTCGCCACCTCTACCAGTTCCACTGGGATCTCCACCTTGAATCATAAAGTTTTCAATAACCCTGTGGAAAATTATCCCATCATAGTATTTGTCTTCTATTAATGAAATAAAATTTTCAACTGCAAGGGGCGCTGCTTCTTTGAATAATCTAATTTTTATATCGCCCTTATTTGTCTTTAGTACCGCAATTTTTTCTCCAATTGCAGGTTTTTCAAATTGTTTTAACATTGTGTCTCCTTTCAAATGTATGTCTTCATATTAATTCTAAAGCCATCTGTCTTCTTACGCAAATAAAAATAAATTAAAGTTAAAAATATTCCCTTTAAAACAGATGACAAGCTCATAGCTATCCAAATACCATTAATTGCAAGAATTGGCATTAAAATTAGTGCCAAAGGTATTCTACTAATATTTAATATCATTGCATTAATTGCAGGGTATTTTGTAAGCCCTAAGCCATTTAACATTCCAGTAGTTCCTATTTCCAATGCCATAAAATATTGTGACAGGGACATAATTTTTAGATAATCAATTCCCTTGACAATCGCCATTGGATCCCTTGGTATAAATAGTGTAAATAAATTCCTAGCAAAGAAAAACAACAAAAGTGAAGTAAAAATCCCAATCATATTTACTATTTTCATCGCCTCTCTTCTTCCATTATGAAGCCTATCATAATTTTTTGCACCAAAATTTTGACCAAAAAAGGCTGAAAATGCTACCGAAAATCCATCGGCAGTCATCCAAGAGATTGATTCAATTTGTGAACCAATGGAATAAACTGCAATGTATAATGCTCCAAAACTTGCAATGTATTTATTTAAAATCATACCTACCATTGCGTGAATCATGGATTGAAGTGAGGCGGGAAATCCTAAATTTAATATGGACTTAAAATAATTTTTATTGGGCATTTTAAAGTAATTAGTTCGCACAAATATTTCCCGTGATTTTAATCCAACACATAAATATAAAAGCGTGGAAATCATTTGTGCAAATACAGTTGCCGCTGCCGCACCTTTAATTCCAAGTTTGGGAAAAATAGAAATTCCAAAAATTAAAAAAGGATCAAGTATTAAATTTATAATTAGCGAAATTATTGAAATTTTAAAAGGAGTTATTGAATTCCCCTTTGCAAAAAATGCAGCCGATAAAACTGGATTTAAAAAAGTAAAAATTAGTCCACTACTTATTATTATGAGATAGTCTATTGCCATCTCGTGCACATCTTTGTCTAGATTATAAAATCCAATAATTTTATTTCTCATAGAGATATAAAAAATTGTAAGACTAAGGCAAAAAATGAGATTTAAAACAAACCCAGAAACCCAAACATTCTTAGAACCTTCGCTATCTCCTCTGCCATAGGACTGAGAAAGTCCAACAGAAATTCCCGTTTTAGCAATAAGGGTAATGGATTGTGCAATCCAAACTAAAAAGGAACAAGTTCCCACAGCAGCAACTGCTCCTGTGGAAAGTCTTCCAAGCCACATTAAATCAACTAAGGAATATGCCATTTGCACAAAGGCAGTACCCATTAAGGGTAAAGCCATTTTTAATAGTGCAGAAAAAATATTCCCCTTTAACAAATTTACTTCACTCATTTATCAACAGTCGCCTTGATCAGTAATTATTATTGGCCCGTCCTTTGTGATTGCAATTTGGTGTTCATATTGTGCAGAAAGAGAGCCGTCCTTAGTCCTTGCTGTCCAACCATTGTCATCTATTGTAAGTTCCTTTTTGCCCATATTAATCATTGGCTCAATTGTAAATACCATACCCTCTTGTAATCTTAATCCACGACCAGGCTTTCCATAGTGAAGAACTTGTGGATCTTCGTGCATTTCTTGACCAATTCCATGACCAACAAATTCTCTTACAACAGAGTAGCCATTTTCTTCTGCGTGTTTTTGAACTGCTGCAGCTATATCGCCAAGTCTATTACCAATTACAGCCTTTTCAATTCCCTTGTACATAGATTCACGAGTAACTTGTAGTAATTTTTTTGCCTTAGGAGAAACTTCTCCAACTTCGTAAGACCATGCTGAATCAGCTAGCCATCCGTCAACATTTACAACCATATCAACAGTAATTATGTCGCCATTTTTTAATTCATATTCTGATGGAAAACCGTGGCAAATTTCATCATTTACAGATGCACAAATTGAATAAGGATAGCCTTCATATCCCTTTTGTTCGGGATAAGCTCCTCTTTCCTTTAAATAATTTTCTACAAATCTGTCTATCTCAATAGTTTTTACACCTGGTTTTATAAAATCTCTAAGTTTGTGATGCACATCAGATAATACTTTTCCTGCAACTTGCATTTTTTTTATTTCGTCTTCTGTTTTAATAATAATCATTTTAACTCCTTTACAATTTCGCATAAATCAACATCGGTCTTTGCCCATGTATAGGCATCGCCATTTATTTTTATTGCTTTTATAATTTCTTCCTTTGCTCTTTTTTTATCTCCAAGTAAAGAGAAAGAGCAAGCTTTATTATAATGTAGGTTCACTGAATTTGGAAAATCCATTAATCCCCTATCTAAAATATTTATAGCAGATTTATAGTTTTTTTCTTCAATATATACTGCTGACATATTTAAAAACAAAAAAGGATCTTCAAATTTTCCAATAGCTTCATAATAATATTTTAAAGCCAATTTGTTGTCGCCCTTCTTTTTTGAGAGTACTCCCATATTGTATAGAGCTCTTCCATAATCTCCCTTTATCTCAAGAGATTTTTTCACAAATTTTTCTGCTAAATCATTTTTATTTTCTATTTCATAAATTGAGCCTAAATCATTATAAGTTACAAAGTCATACTCATCAATGGCAAGAACCTTTTTAAATTCCTCTATGGCAAGATTAGTCTTTCCAATTTTGTCATAGGCGTGAGCAAGATAATAGTGAGCTCTGTCATAATTATCGTCAAGTTCAATTGCCTTTTTATAATTTTTTATTGAATAATTTATATCTCCATTTATAAAGTCATTTGTTATTGCAAGTCCATAAAAGGCACCTGCCATTTCCTTTATACTCAAAATTTTTTCAAAATAAAATTTTGCCCTATCGTAATTTTCTTTCTTTAGATATAAATCAGCCAGTTCAAAATAAACAGAAATCCTCTCATCTGCATCTTTATCGTTAGTAAATTTAAGAGATTTAAGTAACAAATCTTCTGCCCTATTGATGTCGCCTTCTAATAAGAACTCTTCTGCTAAAATTAAATAATTTTTAAATTTTAAGTCCATAAAAACCTCAATTCTTATTATATTATATAGTATTTTTTCTAATTTCAAACCCATGGAAATAATTTTTAAAAAAATATATAATGAACTAGGTGATTAAATGAGAAGATTTTTATCTTTTAACGATTTTTTTCGCGAATATTTTTTTGGAAAGAGCGTAAAACTTTCTCTAGATGGTGGCTTTTCTTGTCCAAATAGAGACGGCACTTTATCAAATATTGGCTGTATATTTTGCTCTGACGAAGGAAGTGGAGAATTTGCTGCTTCAAAAAATTACTCTATACCAAGGCAAATTGAATCCCAAAAAATATTTTTAGAAAAAAAGTGGAAAGCAAAAAACTATATTGCTTACTTTCAAAATTTTACAAACACTTATGGCTCCTTAAATGATTTAAGAAAAATTTACGACCAAGTTGCAATTCGCGATGATATTTCTGCCATATCTATTGCAACGAGATGCGATTGTCTTGACAAAGAAAAGATAAAATATCTTGAGGAAATTTCTCATAAAAAAACACTTTGGCTTGAACTTGGAATGCAAAGTGTAAATGAAGATACTATTAAATTAATTAATCGAGGTTACTCTCATAAATTTTTTGATGACACCATAGGTAAACTTAAAGATGCAAATTTATTATTTTTAATTCACGCAATTTTTGGTCTTCCCTTTGAAGATGATATTGATTTTTTAAATACAATTGATTACATAAAAAATGTATCGCCCTTTGGAGTTAAATTTCACAATCTATATATTTTAAAGGACTCACCCATTTATGAGCTTTATAAAAATAAAAGTTTTAAAATATTAACTAAGGAAGAATATATTGATGTAATTATTTTTGCACTAAAAAATATTGACGAAAAAACTGTGGTCCATAGAATTACTGGTGATCCGCCAAAGTCTAAACTTTTTGAGCCAAAGTGGTGTGCTGACAAACTTTCAGTAATTTCAGAAATTGACAAAAGACTAAAGGAATCTGATAAAAAAATTGTAACAGAAGATGAGATTAAAAAAATTGTCTCTTATTGGAAAGATAAAGACAATGCTTTTATTGATAAAGGTTAAAAAATACTTTGCTCTAGTGTATAATGTAAGATAATATTAAATTTTAATTTAAAAGGAGAAATATGAAAAACATTTCTAAAGATATACTAAAAAAATTAAATGTAAAATTTATAATTCTTGGATCCGACGAAAATGCCTATGGAATTGCAAGAATATTAAATGACAATTATGATTTAATCTCAACTATATTTTGTCAAAAGGCACTTCCTGCCACAGATAATTCAAAAATTTTAGACAGAAAAATTATAAATAACTTTTCTAATGACGATGTTTTTGTAAATGAAATGGTAAAATTTGCAGAAGAAAATAAAGATGCAACTTTAATAACTATTCCTTGTGGAGATGAATATTCAAAACTTCTTTCAAATAATAAGGAAAAAATTAAAGATTACTATAAATTTAACACACCTTCCACAGAATTAAATGAAAGATTAGAAAATAAAATTGATTTCTACAATTCTTGTGAAGAATTAGGCATACCTTATCCAAAATTTGCAATTATAAATAATTCCAAGGAAATCGAAAAACTTGACTTACAATTTCCGCTAATACTTAAACCAAATGATTCTATTTCCTATGTAAAATTATCCTTCCCTAATAAATATAAAGTCTACACAATTTATAGCTACGACGAACTTAAATCCGTTGTAGAAACTATTTACGACGACAATCACTATATAGGCACAATGCTTGTACAAGAATATATCCCTGGACCTGCATCAAACCAAGCATCCTTTAATGTGTACTGCGACAAATTTGGCAAGGTGCGTATGATGGTATACGGACAAATTCTCCTTGCAGATCCACTTCCACTTAGAATTGGTAATAATGACGCAATTTACACAAAATATATGCCTGATCTTTTTAAATTTTATAAGGAAAAACTGGAATCTATCCACTACACTGGTTATTCAAATATAGATTTAAAATATGATCCAAGAGATAATACTTATAAAGCCTTTGAGATGAACTTGAGACTTCCGCAAAGTCATTACTTTATGGCTGCTGGTGGCGTTAATGTTTTGGATTTTTACATTAGAGACCTTTTAGATTTAGGCTTTGAAGAAGAAGTTTATTATCACAAAGAAACTTCAAAAATTTGGATGAACGCTCACCCTAAATTATTAAAAGAGTATACTGACAAAAAATATCACAAAATCATTGATGAACTTTTAAAAAATGGCTACGAATTTACAATTAACAATAAAAAAGACTTTAGCATTAGTAGAAAAATAACTTATTTAAAGAGAAAATACGGTTCAATAAAACATTACAAGATGTACTATAAATTGGAAAAATAAAATTTTTAACATTAAAAAACCAGTTGCACAACTGGTTTTCTTCATTCTTATTTCAAATTAATAATTAAAATTAGTCTTTAGACTGAATTATAAAAGCAGCACCATAGTTTATTTTTATAATTGCCTTATCAGCTAACATTTCATTGCTGACAGCTCTACTTGGATTTTCAGAATTAACTTCTAAATTCTCTACCTCATAATAAAGTCCCTTAGTTGTAAAATTCATTTTATCACTGGCACTTATTAGTGAAAAATATTTTTTATCAGATTTATAAAATTCATATTCTCCTTCTTCAACATAGGTAATTTCGTTATAATTATCAATGATTTTTGCAGAAGTTCCACGCCTATATGCCTTTTTAAGATAAAATAAATTTGCAAGCTCGTGGTCAAGTCTAGTTCCCAATGCTCCCAATATTATTAGGTCATCATAACCTTCATCAATAAGATAATCTACACAAAGTGCTGTGTCTGTAAAATCCTTTTTTGTAGGAAATTTTTTTAGCTTTATACTGTGTTTTTTTACATAATCTAAAGACTCTTCATCAATTGAATCTAAATCTCCAAGAAGAAGATCTGCCTCAAGTTCATACTTTTTTAAAAGTTTTGCGCCTCCGTCGGCGACTAAAATAAATCTGTCGCTATATTTTTCTATTAATTTTTTTGAAACCTGTCTTCCTCCTGAAATTAAAAGTGCTCTTTTCATAATAATTCCTTAAAAGCTTTTATATTTTCGCGAGTTTTATCCTTTTCAAAAATTGCAGAACCAGCAACTAAAATATCTGCTCCTGCATTGAGGACTTTTTTTGCATTATCTAGTTTAATTCCACCGTCTACTTCAATTAATGTTTTTAGATTTCTTTTCTCAATTAATTGTTTTACTTCTTTAATTTTTCTTAGGGCAGATGGAATAAATTTTTGTCCCCCAAATCCAGGGTTTACACTCATAATTAAAACTAAATCTAATTTTTCTAAGTTGTAGTTTAAAACATCAAGACTATCTCCGGGATTTAATGCAAGTCCTGCCTTTTTCCCGTAACCTTTAATTAGAGAAAGAGTTCTATCAATATGTTTTGTTGCCATAGGATGAATTGTAATAATATCAGATCCTGCTTTTACAAATTCTTCAATAAAATTTTCTGGCCTTTCAATCATTAAATGCGTATCAAAGGGTATTTCAGTGAGAGGTCTAAGGCTTTTTACAATTCCTGGACCATAAGAAATATTTGGTACATAATTTCCATCCATAATATCTAAATGAATAAAATCAACTTTTTCTTCATTCATAATTTTAAACTCTTTTTCTAAATTTGTAAAATCTGCTGAAAGTAATGAAGGTGATATCATTAGTATTCTCCTTTTTCTTTTAATTCATTGTAAATATATAAATAATTTTCATATCTTGACTTTTCTATTTCGCCCTTATCAACTGCATCTTTAACGGCACATTTTGGCTCTTTAATATGATTGCAGTTGTTAAATTTACAGCTAGTAAAATTTTTAAATTCTCGAAAATAATTTTTTAAATCATCTTCGCTAATTTTTAAACTTAATGAAGAAAATCCAGGAGTATCAAAAATATAAATATCTTCATTATAAAGTATTTCTGTGTGTCTAGTAGTGTGTTTTCCTCTCTTAGTTTTTTCAGAAACTTTTCCAATTTCCACATCTTTATCCAAAATTCTTGAAGTAATAGTAGATTTACCAGCGCCGCTTACGCCGCAAAGGGCAACAGTCTTTCCGCGAAGATATTCTCTTAATGATTTAATACTGTCATCCTTGTCAGAAATCATAAAAGTATCAAATCCGGAATTTTTATAAATTTTCGCAAGTTCTTTTGCACTTTCCTCATCTAAGTCTGATTTATTTACTACAATGGCAACATCAATTCCTTCGTATTCAGCTTGTATTATGGTTTTATCTATTATTACAAGATTATACTTTGGATCCATTACAGGTATAACAATTAATGCTAAATCAACATTGCTAACCTTTGGTCTTGTGAGCATATTTTTTCTGGGATATACTTTTTCAATATATCCCAGAGTTTTTTCTTCTTGTTTAAATTCTACATCATCGCCAACAATGGGTTCTACTTTAGAATGCCTAAAATTTCCTCTAGCTCTAGTTTCAAAAATTTTATCACCAGATTTTATATAGTAGAAACCTCCTGTTAGCTTAATAATTTTCCCAATCATTATTTTATTTTCTCAGTCTTCACTAGATTTCCATCGACGTATATATTGTATTCGCCTGGACCAATTAACTCTACATTACTAACTTGTCCACTGTCAACATTGTAATTCCAAACAGAAGTTGCCCCAATTTTATTTCCGTTGCCATCTTTTACTCTGTCAGCTGAAACATTGTGAGTAGCACCATCATCTGGAACCTTTACCTTTACATGATTTACTTTATTGAAACTATCTTCATTTTGATTGTTTTCATTGTCGTCATCATTTTCTTCTTCGTCAACTTTTGCTCCCTTTGAGATATAAATAGTAACAGTTGAACCCTTTTCCACACTTGTATTTGGCTTTGGATCCATGTCATAAACTTGTCCTTCGCCAACACTGTTGCTATTTCCATTTTCAATTACAACAGTAAATCCTAAGCTCTTTAATTGACTTACAACAACATCTTGATCCATTCCCTTGTAGTCACTTAATACGACTGGAGTCTTGTCAACACCTTTAGATATTATAACTTTTACAGCAGTTCCTCTCTTAACAGAATAACCACCATCTGGATTTGAATAAATTACTTTGCCTTCTTCAACATCTTCATTAAATTCTTCTTCAACAGAACCAAGTTTTAGAGAGTTTTCCTCTAAAATTTTTTGAGCATCTTTTTTGCTTAATCCCTTTAGCGGTGGAACTGGAACAGAATCAGGAAGTTCATTAATTTCTAGTGTAACAGTTGAACCCTTATCGACGGAAGTTCCCTTTTCTGGCTTTTGACCAAGTACAACGCCATCAGGTTCATTCTCATTTTCTACGGTATTAACATCTAAGACCAAGCCTTGAGCTTCTATTAATTCCTTAGCCTCATCTCTTGTTTTACCAATATAATTTTCTACGGCAATTTTTTCGACTACATCCCCATTTTTCATGCCTTTCATAGCCTTTGGAACAACATAAATTAATAGAGCTATAATAACTATCGCGGAAAAAATTCCAAGTATGGCTGGAGCAGCCGATTTTTTCTTTTTGACAACTTTTTTTGGTTTTTGTCGCTCTATATCCATGTTACTAGAATGATTTCTTTTTTGTCTTCTATTAATTGTTGGAGTAACAACGGTTCTGTCATCTTCTTGATATTGCCTTTTAACAGAGAAAGTTTTTGCTCCAATAGTATAGTCCTTAATATCCTTAATTAAATCGAAGACATCTTTATATCTGTCGTTAGGATCCTTTTCAGTCATCTTAATGACAAGCGCATCCACAGATGGATTAATGCTCTTAATAAAATCAGATGGCTTTGGCATTTGTGACTGAACTTGCATAAGTGCAACTGACACAGGATTATCTGCATCAAAAGGAAGTCTTCCCGTAAGCATTTCAAAAAGAACAATACCTAAAGAATATATATCTGATCTATTGTCTACCTTTGCTCCTCTTGCTTGTTCTGGAGAAAAATAGTGGACTGAACCCATTACTGCATTAGTAGCTGTAACAGTTGTATTGTCAGCAACTCTTGCAATTCCAAAATCTGTAACTTTAATTCGATCATCACGAGTAACCATGATATTTTGTGATTTAATATCTCTATGGACAATATGTTTTGAGTGAGCAACCTTTAAAGCCTCTGCAATTTGAATACAGTAATTTAATGCCCTCTTTTCAGAAAGCCTACCTTCATCATTTATTAAATCTTTTAAAGTTTTACCATCAATATATTCCATTACAATGTAGTGAACTTCTTTGTCTTCAACTTTTTCAGTCCCTACATCGTAAATACTTACAATATTAGGGTGAGAAATACTTGCAGCTGCAAGGGATTCTCTCTTAAATTTTCTAATAAAATTATTGTCTTCGTTGTATTCTAATTTTAAAACCTTTATGGCAACAATTCTATCAAGCTTTCTGTCATGAGCTTTAAATACGTTTCCCATGCCGCCTGTTCCAATTTTTTCTAATATTTCATATCTATTTGCTAAAATTTTATTTATCATTGTGCACCTACTCATTAAATACTAAAATAAATGTAATATTATCCATGCCGCCATTTTTTAAAGCGAGATCCAAAAGTTTATCCTTTGCAACTTCCGGAGTATTTTCTTTTATTATTTTAAAAATTTCTTCATCAGGAATCATATTAGTAAGCCCATCTGAACAAAATAAAAATATGTCCCTTTCTTCAATTTTTAAAGTGTTTACAGAAACGTCTATATCAGCTGTCGTTCCAACAGCTTTTGTAAGCACATTTTTCTTGGGATGATTCTTTGCCTCTTCCTCAGTGATTTCTCCAATTTCCTTTAAGTAATTTACAAAGGAATCATCTCTTGTGATTTGCTCTATATCTTTATTTATCTTATATACTCTTGAATCGCCAACATTTGAATAAATTAAAGCATCTCCTAAAATGATACCGGCAGATACTGTTGTACCCATGCCTCTGTAATCTTCATTTTCTTCAGAGCTATTAAATATTTTTCTATTGGCATCCCTAATTGAAGAAGACAAAATTTCAATTGCATCTTCAAGACTATTAACTTCCTTTGCATTTTCAAAATCAGAAGCAATTATTTCTGTTGCCATCTTAGATGCTTTTTCACCAGCAAGATGACCACCCATTCCATCAGCCAATATATATAAATTTTTTGATTCATTTACAAAATAACTGTCTTCGTTATTTTTTCTGTAATTGCCTACATTTGTTGCTGATACAACTATCATTTATTTCACCTCAACTTTGCGCCTAAGTTGTCCACATGAAGCGCTGATGTCCCTTCCTAGTTCTCTTCTTATAGTCACATTAAATCCTCTTTTTTCAAGTTCATTTTTAAATTCATTTATTTCTATTTTGGAAGGTCTTTTTTCGTCAAATTCATCAATTGGATTTAATGGTATTAAATTAATATGGCATTTTAAATTTTTAGCAAAATTATAAAGCTCCTCAATATTTTTTTTACCATCATTTTGATTTTTAATCAAAGTGTATTCAAAAGTAATTCTATTATTTGTCTTATTGACATAATATTCCAAAGATTTTTTCAATTCCGCTAAATTAAATTTCCTGTTAATTGGCATAAGGGCTGACCTATCACAGTCATTTGTTTGATGAAGACTAATTGCAAGATTTATAGGCAAGTTATAGTCTGCTAATTCATAAATTTTATCTGCTACTCCACAAGTTGATATTGTAATATTCCTATAACTTGTGTTGTGTCCCTTTTCATTATGAAGAAGTTTTATAAATCTCATCACTTCTTGAAAATTATCAAGAGGTTCGCCACTTCCCATTAAAATAAAATTAGAAACTTTGATATTTAATCTATTTTCAATTTCATAGACCTCACTTAACATTTCTGCAGCCGTAAGGTTTCTCACAAGACCAGATTTTGTAGATGCACAAAAATCACAACCCATTCTACAACCAACTTGCGTTGAAATGCACTGAGAATAACCGTGCTTGTACTCCATGAGGACACCCTCTATTAAGTTTTCGTCTTTTAGTTTAAAGAGAAATTTTTTTGTCTCGTCTAATTTTGAATCGAAACTTTTATAAATTTTAACTTTATTTATCTCTTCATTTTTTATTATAGAAATTGCCTTAGCCGAAAGATTTGAATTTTCTATATCACATCTCTTTTTGTCGTGGAAAAAAGTAAAAAGTTGAGAGCCTCTAAAAGCCTTCTCACCATTTTTTTCAAAAAAATCGCGCAATTCATCTTCATACATAGAATTTAATTCCATTAAACCACCTATTCATCTACTCATTATACCATTAGAACCTGACAAATAAAAATGAAATTAAAAAAATTAACAAAATAAAAGGACTGTCTAGTCACAGTCCAATCTTTTCTAAAAGAGTTATAGAAAAACCGTCCGTTCCATCTACTGATGGAAATAATTTTAATACTTCTTTATCTCTTAAATTTTTTATTTTAAAATTTTTATTGTTTTTTAAAAATTTATTTACTACATCTTCATTTTCAATTCTTGAGAGGGAGCAAGTTGAATATAGAATTCTTCCCTTATCTTTTACATATTCTTTTGCTTTTTCTAAAATTTCTATCTGAATTTCTGAAAGTTCCCTTATGTCTTCTATGCTCTTATTCCATTTTATGTCTGGTTTTTTTCTATAAAGTCCTGTTCCCGAACAAGGTGCATCAACTAAGACATAATCAAATTTATTTATGAACATTTCCTTTAAAACTCTAGCATCATTAACCATTGTCTTAATGTTTTTTATTCCAAGTCTCTTGGCATTTTCTTCTATTAACTTTATTTTTCCCTTTGATTTATCACAAGCAATAATCTCGCCAGTGTTATTCATAATTTCTGCAAGATGAGTTGTCTTGCCACCCGGCGCAGCACATAAATCTAAAACTTTACTACCTTCCCTTGGATTTAAAAACGTTGAAACTAAAATTGATCCAAGGTCCTGCACATAAAAATGTCCTTTTTTGAAAAATTCTGTATCGATTATTCCCTTTGGATTTAAAATACTTAGAGCATTCTCATACATTGTCTCTTCTAATTCAAAACCAAGGTCCTTTAAATTTTTCATTAATTCCCTTTTATCAGTCCTTAGAGTATTTACTCTAATTGTAAAGGGTGGCTGTTCATTATTCGCCTTCAAGAGTTTTTTTGTAAAATCTTCCCCATAATTTTTATAGAAATATTCTGTATAAAACTTTTGATGAGAATAAAAAGTAGATAAATTTTCAATACTGTCTTCAATTTTAACTTGTGGAGCTTCCTTTTTTGAAATACTTCTTAAAATTCCATTTGTAAAAGAAATCGAACCTCTATTCCCATAAATTTTCGCAAGATTTACCGACTCATGGACAATTGAATAATCTGGAACTTTATCCAAAAAATACATTTGATAAATTGCCATCTCTAAAATACTTAAAATAACTTTATGAATTTTATTAATCTTTACTTTAGAATTTATTTTTACTACATAATCTAAATAAGATCTGTTCCTAATTACTCCAGTCGTTATTTCTTTTATAAAATTATAGTCCCTTTCATCCATATTTGATTTTTTTAGAATTTCTAGACTTTCTTCTAAAAATGCCCCCTTGTAGAGGACATCGTTAATTATTTGTAATGCTTTTTCCCTAGTGTTTTTCATTAATCTCTTCTTCCAAATATGCTAAGTAGTCTCAAAAATTGTCCTATTGCAACTATTGTCGATGCAACATAAGTAAGTGCTGCTGCATTTAAAACTTCCTTAGTCCCTGTCAAATCTTCTTCAGTTATAATTCCATTTGCAAGTTCTTTTTTTGCTCTATTTGATGCATTAAACTCCACAGGAAGCGTAACTATTTGAAATAAAACTGCAAAGAAAAATAGAGCGACGCCAAGTTTTGTAAAAAAAACTGAAAAGAAAAATCCGAGTATTATTAATAAGAAACTTACTTGAGTTCCCAAATTTGCAAGAGGAACTAGAGCACCTCTAATTTTTAATGGTGCATATTCAACTGAATCTTGAATTGCATGACCTACCTCGTGAGCGGCAATGGAAACTGATGCAATAGAATTTTTGTAGTAAACATCACGAGATAAATTTAGAGTCTTATCCCTTGGGTCATAGTGATCTGAAAGTTTTCCATCGACTAAATTTATGTTTACATAATTTAGTCCATTTCTGTCTAAAATTTCTCGCGCAACTTCTGCTCCACTTAGATTTGTGGAAGATCCAATTTTACTATATTTTTCATAAGCGGAACTTATTTTTGCCTGTGCGTAAAATGCTAAAATAAGTCCAGGTAAAATATAAACTAAATAGCTGTAATCATACATATAAAAATATGGAAACATCATTTTCCTCCAATCACATAATTTTCTTCAAATTTATTTCCTCTTAGAAAATCATCAATTCCCATGGCTTTTTTGCCAGGTGCCTGTATAACTTTTACTGAAATAGCTCCATCCTTTGTCTTGATAATTAATTTCTTATCTGAATTTAAAATCGTTCCTGGAACTTCAATGGCTGAATTTTCAATTTCTTCTGCATCAAAAATTTTATAAACCTTGTCGTCGTAATTAAATTTAGCACCATAGTGTGGACTAAGCCCTCTTACTTTATTTACAATATTTTTTGAATTGTCGTGAAAATCTAAAATTAGGTCATTTTTTAAAATTTTATTTGCATAAGTTTTTTTTGAATCATCTTGTTCAGTAAATTTGACTTTATTTTCTTCAACTTCATTAATAAACTCTTCTAAAAGATCTGCCCCCATTAATGAAAGTTTATCTTCTAATTCTCCAGCATTCATATTTTTAATTTCAATTTCTTTTACAGAGGAAACTGCGCCAGAGTCAAGTCCTTCCTCTACTTTCATAAGGCTGACTCCAGTTTTTTTATGTCCCTCAATAATTGCTCGATTAATTGGAGCAGCTCCTCTTAATTTTGGAAGAATTGATGCGTGAACATTTACAATATATTTTTTTGGGATATCAATTATTTCTCTAGATAATATTTGTCCATAGGCAACAACTACAATAATATCCGCATTAACTTCTCTTAGTTTATTTATAGAATCTTCTGAATTTACGTCAGCAGGTTGAAAAACTTCTAATCCTAAATTTTCAGCCTTAATCTTTACTGGAGTTTTTGTGAATTTTTTACCCCTTCCCTTTCTCTTATCTTCTTGAGAAACAACTAGAGCAACTTCACCAAGATTATTTAATCTATCTAAAATAGGAACTGAAAATTCTGGCGTTCCCATAAAAATAAATCTCATTTTTATTCACTCTCCGCTTCAAACATTTCAATTGCCTTGTCTGTGTATAAAATTCCATCTAGGTGGTCAATCTCATGTTGAAGAATTCTAGCTAAAAAATCCTCAGCTTCCATAATTTTTTCTTCGCCATATAAATCATTGTATCTAACTTTTACATCTTTTGCCCTCTTGACACTTCCTTGTTTTCCAGGAACTGAAAGACAACCTTCCAAGGAAACTTCTTCCCCTTCTTTTTCAATAATTTCAGGATTAATCATGTAAAATCTATTGCCATTTTCATCGTCCCTATTGTCAATTACAATAATCCTTTTTAAAATCCCAACTTGTGGTGCGGCAAGACCTACTCCATAAGCTATATCCATAGTTTCGTACATATCCTCGATTAAAACTTTTAACCTATCACTATAATTTGAAACTACCTTTGATTTTTTTCTAAGTATTGGATCTCCATCCGTTCTAATTTTTCTTATTGCCATATAATCACCTAAAATCTATATTTAAAAATATTTTATTATCTTCTTCTATCTTACTATTATTAATTACCCTTTTAAGTCCATCTATTAACATAGCTAAATCCTTTGGCTTTACCTTTACAGAAAATTTAGTTCTATTTATACTTTTTATTTTTGGCATCTTAATAAATTTTGTTACCATTAATTCTAATTTTTTCAAATCAATAGACATTTGGTGTAAAAACCTTTCTGCCCATATTTGAGTTAAATTTTCATCGTATGAGGAAAATTCGAATTCAATTAATTTTGTATAAGGGGGATATAAAAATAATTTTCTCTCTTCAATTTCATAATTGTAAAAATCAACATAATCGCCAGTGGCAGAATATTTTATAATTTCGCTGTCGGGACTATATGTTTGAATAATTACCTCGCCTTTTTTTGATGCACGCCCAGCTCTACCTGAAACCTGAGTAATAAGTTGAAAAGTTCTCTCTTTTGCCTTGTAATCAGAAATGTAAAGAGACATATCAGCTGCAACAATTCCAACTAAAGTTACATTTTCAAAGTCAAAACCCTTTGAAACCATTTGCGTTCCAATAATAACATCTGCTTCCCTATTTTTTACAATTTCATAAAATTTATTGAAAGAATCTTTTTTTGTAGTGGTATCTCTATCCATTCTAAGCACACGTGCCTCAGGAAACAACTTTTTTACTTCTTCTTCAACCTTTTGTGTTCCCACTCCAAATTGTTTGATAAATTTTGAACCGCAACTTGGACATACCCTTGGAAGTGGTTTTGTACTTCCACAGTAATGACAAATAAGCCTATTCTTTACCTTGTGATAAGTCATAGAAATATCACAATCATCACATTTTATAACTTCTCCACAGGATCTACATGAAATAAAATTAGAAAAACCGCGACGGTTTAGAAATAAAATTATTTGTTCCTTCTTTTTTAATTTTTCTTCCATTGCCCTTTTGAGTTCTCTACTAAAAATAGAAATATTTCCCATAATTAACTCGTCTCTCATGTCCACAATTTTTGTTTCTGGGAGAAAAGCACCTTTTTTTGCTCTATTCTTTAACTCACATAAATTGTAAAAATTCTTCTTTGCATAAAAATATGTTTCAATAGAAGGAGTTGCGGAACCAAGAACAACTTTTCCGCTATGCTTCATTCTCTTTATTGCAACTTCAATGGTATCGTACTTTAAATTATCGTGAAATTCATAAGAAGAGTCGTGAGATTCATCTATTATAATCATTTTTAAATTTTTAAAGGGAACGAAGACTGCACTTCTTACACCAACAACAATTTTTACTTCACCATTTAAAACTTTTCTATACTCATCGTATCTTTCCCCTGAAGAAAGCTTTGAGTGAATAACTGCAACTTTATCTCCAAATCTTCCCTTAAATCTATCTATCATTTGTGGAGTAAGCCCAATTTCTGGCACTAGAACTATTACTTCCCCACCCTTTTCTATTACCTTCGATGCAAGATTTAGATAAACTTCAGTCTTCCCACTTCCTGTAAGCCCATGAAGCAATGAAACAACTTTGTCAGTTTCTATTATACTTCTAATGGCTTTTTGTTGCTCTTCATTTAGGACAATCTTTTGTGTTATAAATTTTTTTTCAACTGGCTCTCTATTTATTTCCTTTTTATATTCACAGATTAAGTCTTTTTTTATTAGAGATTTTATTGGAGAATAAGAAATTCCAAGGCTCGTCATTACATCAACTCTTGATATATCTTTTCTATCTTTTATGAAATTAAAAACTTGAGTTTGCTTTTCGCTCATACCCTCCAAATTTTTTGCGTCAAAATTTTCAGATATTTTAAGATAATTTACAAGCTTTGGCTTCACCATAACTAAAGAGTCGTAAATATATTTAACAAAACCCCTTGCTCTTAATTTTTTTATAAAGTTCTTCTCATCCTCGCTTAGATCTTCAAAATATTTATTTGTGTCAATTGAATTTAATTTTTCAAGATCCCTTCCCTGAGGGTATTTTTCTACAATAATTTTCTTTTTTATTTTTTGTAAGTTTCCAGGAGGTAAAATTGGAGAAAATGCTTTTGAATATCCAATTAAATACCTATCCTTCATCCAAAGTCCAAGTTCAATTAAATCCCTTGAAATAATTGGCTCATCATCAAGAACTGAATGAATTTCTTTTAACTTATCTAAGTGTTTTTCATAAAAATTTGTATGCAAAAAAAGGACGATACCAACTCGGTAACTATTGCCAAAATTCACAAGAACACGCATACCTGGTTTAACATCATCTTTTACGATATATGTATAAAGTTTATCTATTTTTTGAAAATTATTTTCTATAAAAATATCTGCAAACACATTTTCACCTACAAAAGAGCTAGATTTCTCTAGCTCAAAAGTTTTAATACTCTATCTAAAATTTCTTTTGCGAGATCGGATTTACTCATAATTTCTAAATCATCAGTTTTATTATTACTGATAATAGAAACTATATTAGTGTCACTTCCAAAACCTGCACCCTTTTTCTTAATGTTATTTACAACAATCATGTCGAAATTCTTTTTTACAAGTTTTTCCTTTGCATATTCGTAAATATTTGTTGACTCGGCTGCAAATCCTACTATAATTTGATTCTTCTTAAGGCTTCCATAATGAGCAGCAATATCTGGGTTTTTTTCCATTTCAATTAAATTCATTTTACTGTCATTGCCCTTTTTAATTTTTTCTTCACTATAAAATTTTGGTCTATAATCACTTGGTGCGGCAGCCTTAATGAGTACATCGCAATCGTCAAAATATTTTCCAACAGTTTCATACATATCGCGAGTAGTTTTAACTCTTACAAAATTGTCGACTTTTGGAATGTCTATTTTAGTTGGTCCAGAGATTAGAGTTACCTTTGCTCCTCTTTTCTTTGCATTATCTGCTAAAGCATAACCCATTTTCCCTGAAGAATAATTTGAAATAAATCTCACTGGATCAAGTGGCTCAACAGTAGGCCCAGCAGTAATAACAATATGCTTTCCATCCAAATCTTTTTCTGTTAACGCTCTGTCTATTTCGTCCACAATTTCACTTGGCTCCAGCATTTTTCCACTTCCATAATCATTGCAAGCTAAAAGATCTTCTTTAGTATCTAAAATAATTACTCCTCTTTCTCTAAGAGTTTCCATATTTTTTTGATTAGCCTCAGATTCTAACATTGCTGTGTTCATTCCAGGTGCAATTATTATCTTTGACCTAGATGCCATTAAAACTGTAGTGAGCATATCGTCTGCTATTCCATTTGCAAATTTTCCAATTACATTTGCAGTTGCTGGTGCAATAACAATAATATCTGCCCATTTTGCAAGAGAAATATGCTCCACATCCATATTAAATAATTGATTAAACATTTCACTGTGGACTGTATTGTTTGACATAGTCTGAAAAGTAAGAGGAGTAACAAATTCAGTTGCATTTTTAGTCATTACAACCTTTACTTCTGCTCCTAATTTTCTAAGTAAACTGCAAATTCCAGGTGATTTATAAGATGCAATTCCACCTGTTACGCCAAGTAGAATCTTTTTGCCCTTTAACATTTTATTCCTCTTCCAATTCTTCTGAATTTAATTTTTCAATACTTTCTTGTTTAATTTTTTCAATTAATTCTTCTTTTTCTTCTGTGATTTTCTTTTCATATTGAGAATCAGATAACTTTTCTCCAAATTTAATTTTCCCAGCCATAATTTCTTCTAAAGCAATTGTAACTGGCTTTTCACTCTTCGTGTCAACAAGTTTTGGATTTCCGTCAACTATCTTCCTAGCTCTCTTTGAAACTAAAATTGCAAGCTCATATCTAGAATTTGCAACTTCTCTTAAATCTTTAAAAGATGGTATTATCATTTATTTCTCTCCTCTTCTGCTTGGACTTCCTTTTTGATGTTTTTATGTCTTTTTACTCTTAATTTTTCTGCAGCAATAATAGTTTCTATATCCTTAACGGCATTATCTATTACATCATTTATAACAAAATAATCATATTCACCAACAAAGTCAAGTTCCTTAAAGGCATTTCTATATCTTGTTTCAATTTCATCTTCAGTTTCCGTATCCCTCTTAACAAGACGAGATTTAAGTTCATCCATAGTAGGAGGAATTAAAAAAATGAAGACTGCTTCTTTGTATTTTTCTTTAATTTGTAAAGCTCCCTGTACATCAATTTCTAGAAGTACGATTTCGCCCTTTTCAATTTCATCAAAAACAAACTTTTTTGGTGTACCATAATAGTTCGTATGAACAAAGGCATGTTCCAAAAGTTCATCATTATCGACCATTTTTTCAAATTCTTCTCTTGTAGCAAAAAAATAATTTTCACCATTAACTTCGCCTGGTCTAGGTGTTCTAGTAGTTACAGAAGTTGAAAAAATTATATCGTCATTGTTTTTCATAAGGGCATCACTTACAGTTCCCTTTCCAGAACCAGAAGGACCTGATAAAACTAATAAAAATCCGCCGTCCAAATCATCACCATCCTAATTATTAACTATTCAACATTTTGTGCCTGTTCACGCAATTTTTCGATTTCAGATTTAAGTAGAACAACTTTACTTATAATTTCGATATCATTTGATTTTGAACCAATTGTATTAGACTCCCTATTCATCTCTTGAATAAGAAAATCTAATTTTCTTCCAATGGCTCCCTTTGAATTTATTATATCATTAAAATTGTCTATATGTATTTTCAATCTAGTAATTTCTTCATCAATGGAAAGCTTGTCGAGCATTATTGCAATCTCAGTCAAAATTCTATCCTCATCTATTTCACTTGAGTCAAGATATTCGCTGACTTTCTCTCTAAGTCTTTTTTCATTTTCTTTAAGAGTAATTGGAGATCTTTTTTCTATAAAATCAGTTAATTTTTTAATTTCTTCAAGTTTAACTAGAAAATCATTTTTAATTTTTTCTCCTTCTATATTTCTAGCTTCGACAAAATCCCTTGCGGCAAATCTAACGACCTCTAATAGCTCTTCTTTAATATAGTCGCCGTCAAACTCAGCTTTTTGAGGCTTAAAAATATTTGGATCTTCAATTAATTTTGAAAAAGAAAGATCTTCTATAACTCCAAATTTTTCCTGTAAATCTTTACTTATACTAATATACTTATTTAAAAGCTCATAGTCAACATCAATTTTAACATCTTTGGAGTTTAGGTATTCAAAATTTATAAATACATCAACTTTACCTCTTTTAATTTTGTCCTTAATAAAAGATTTCACAGATTCTTCTGCATACAAAATAGAACTTGGCATCCTTACATTTATATCAAGGAATCTATTATTAACAGATTTCATCTCAACTTTGATATAAAAATCATCACTTTTCTTCTCAAAAAGGCCGTAGCCAGTCATACTATTCATAAAAAACTCCTTATAAAGACTGAAAAGCACTATAAAGTGCTTTTCAGTTTTATTTTACAACAATATTTACTATCTTATTTGGAATATAAATTTTCTTTATAACTTTCTTTGATTCAGTATTTTTAGCAAAAAGTTCGTTCTTTTCAGCTACTTCAAATACCTTGTTTTCAGATTCATCTCTTTCAATTTTAATAGTATACCTAACTTTACCATTAAATTGAACTGGAATTTCTATCTCATCATCTATGGTTATCTTTTCATCAAATTTAGGCCAATCTTGTTCTGATAAAATTCCGCCTAAATCACATATTTGCCACAATTCTTCAGTAATATGTGGAGCTACTGGATTTAGTAAAATTAAATAAGCTCTGAAATCTTCTTTTGTGATTTTTCCAACAGAATTAAACTTATTTGAAAGTGTCATAAGTTGTGCTATTGCAGTGTTTGCCTTTAGATTTGCATAATCTTCAGTGACTTTTTTAATAGTCTTATGAATTTCTGAAACTAAAGCTTCGCTATAATCTTCTCCATCTACTACAATACTTTGTAAGTTCCAAACTCTTTCCAAAAATCTTCTACAACCCTTAACTCCATTTTCTGACCATGGAACAGGCTTTTCAAAATCACCAATAAACATTTCATAACATCTAAGTGTATCAGCGCCATAATCCCTTACAATATCGTCTGGATTTACAACATTTCCTCTTGATTTTGACATTTTTTCGTTGTTGTTGCCTAAAATCATGCCATGAGAAGTTCTCTTTTTATATGGTTCTTTAGTTGGAACTACTCCAATATCATACAAAAATTTATGCCAAAATCTTGAATAAAGTAAGTGTAGTGTAGTATGTTCCATACCACCATTATACCAATCTACTGGAGTCCAATATTCAAGTGCTTCTTTACTTGCAAGTTCTTTGTCATTATGTGGATCAGTGTATCTCAAGAAATACCAAGATGACCCTGCCCATTGTGGCATAGTATCTGTTTCTCTTTTTGCAGGTCCTCCACATTTTGGACAAGTAGTATTGACCCAATCAGTCATCATTGCAAGTGGTGATTCACCAGAATCAGTTGGCTCATAATTTTCAACTTTTGGAAGTAAAAGTGGAAGTTCTTCTTCAGGAAGAGCAACATAACCACATTTATCACAATGAACTATTGGTATTGGCTCTCCCCAATATCTTTGTCTTGAGAATAACCAGTCTCTAAGTTTATAGTTGACCTTTCTATCTCCAAGATTGTTTTCTTCAAGATAGTCTATCATTTTAGCAATAGCATCTTTAACTTCAAGACCATTTAAAATGCCTGAATTTATCATTTTTCCAGTAGATGTTTCAGTATTTGCATGTTCACTTACGTCAGAACCTTCGATTACAGGAATTATTTCAAGACCAAATTTTTTTGCAAAATCATAGTCACGGTCATCATGAGCAGGAACAGCCATAATTGCTCCAGTTCCGTAAGTCATAAGAACATAATCTGAAATCCAAATTGGTATTTCTTTAGTTGTAAGAGGATTAATTGCTTTAATTCCCTTAATTTCAACACCAGTTTTATCTTTTTCAAGTTCAGTTCTTTCAAAGTCACTTTTCTTCGCAACTTCATCTTTATAAGCATTTATTTCATCTAAATTTTCAATTTTATCTGCATGGTTTTTAATTAATGGATGTTCCGGTGCAATTACCATGTATGTTGCTCCGTAAATTGTATCTGGTCTAGTAGTGAAAACTTCAAGCTTTTCGTCAAAGTCCCTGAGCGAAAAGTTTATACTTGCCCCTTCACTTCTTCCAATCCAGTTTTTTTGTTGTGTTACAACTCTTTCTATGAAGTCAAGGTCATCGAGGTCATTAATAAGTCTGTCTGCGTACTCTGTAATTTTTAGCATCCATTGACTTTTTACACGCCTTACAACCACTTCTCCACATCTTTCACATTTTCCACCGACAACTTCTTCATTTGAAAGTCCAACTTTACAAGAAGGACACCAGTTTATTGGCATCTCTTTTTTGTAAGCAAGTCCATGTTTAAAAAGTTGTAAAAAGATCCATTGTGTCCACTTATAGTATTCAGGGTCAGTTGTATTAATTTCTCTTGACCAATCAAAAGAAAAACCAATAGATTTTAATTGCTTTTTAAAATGTGCAATATTATTTTTTGTAACAGTTGCAGGATGAATTTTGTTTTTTATTGCATAATTTTCAGTTGGCAAGCCAAAAGCATCCCATCCCATTGGATAAAGTACATTATATCCTTGCATTCTTTTTAGTCTTGCTATTGAATCAAGTGCAGTATAACTTCTTACATGACCTACATGTAAACCACTACCACTTGGATAAGGAAACTCTACTAATAAATAATATTTTTCCTTTGTACTTTTATTATCTGCTTCAAAGCATTTTTCTTTTATCCATCTATCTTGCCATTTTTTTTCTATTTCCTTAAAATTATACATTTTTATCTTCCTCTTTCTTTTTAAAATATCTTCCTGCGATTTCATATAAAGAATATATAAGTATCATAATAACAACAAATCCTATTAATAAAGATATCATAAAGCCTTTTATTCTTACTATTAATACAGTAGTAAAAGACAATATAAATGTATTAATAATAGTTACTACTTGTAATACTTTTTTATATTCTATTTTTTTCATATCTAAATTATATCTATCTATAAATAACTTAACCTCATCATTCTTTTTCAGGGTTTTATAGTTTCTTCTTTTCTTATTAAAAAATAATACATAAAGTAAATAAACAACTGTAAAAACAATTATAAAATCTAATAAAAAGTTAAACATTTTATCCATTTTGCTCCTCCTTAAAATAAAAAAGTCATAAACTAAGGACGGATTTTTCCGCGGTACCACCTTAATTCATGACTTATCATGCTCTTTAATTGTTAACGCCAATATTACGTTATTTCTAAAAAAGCAAGTTCAATATTTTATTGTATTAGTTTACATCAACCACTAACTTTCTATAACAATATTCATATTTACTACTCTTTTCATAACTGAAACATGTTTCAATTATACTATAGTTCTGCTACATATTCAAGTAGTTTTAAGAACATTTTAACAAATATAGTTGGTAATCCTTTTAGTCTTCTAATAGCAATTCTTTTACTCTTTATGTCTATATCACTAAACATTATTTTATCTAATTCTTCTTTCAGTGATGTTTCTATCTGTAAATCATTAATGATACTTTCTATATCCTCATTAATAACTCTTGATGCATCTATTTCAATATCTTTACCTTTACAATATACAAATATTTTACTAGATGTATCTATATTATCAAATTCAATAACAAAATCTGTATCATCAGTATATCTTCTATAAGGTACATTTACTTCATTTGCAAATACCTGTACACCTTCTGTAAATTTAGTATTTCTAAATCTTATTATATAACTTCTTTTTTCAGGTATAATTCCTTGTTTTCCCTCAAGTGGAGAAATAGATACAGAAAAATCATTTTCTTTATAATAATAGTTTATTTCAGTAGTTATACTATATCCTTGCTTATACATATTTGAAACACCATCATCTTCATAAAGTTTATATGTGTTACTTCTGCCTGGGAATATTTGTATTTCTAACTTTTTTGGAGAAGATGTATCATTTATATTATTATCTATTTTAGCAAGTGGCACTATTGCTCCAGTTTTAGCGAAAACTGGATAATCTTCATCTTTATAGAATGTTACATATCTCTTACCACCTACAAACTTTTTACCTGTTCTAAAGTCATACCATATTCCATTAGGTAAGAATATCTTATGTACAGCTCTATTCATAACACTATCTTTAGGATCAACTATCGGTGCTACAAAAAGTTCACTTCCAAAATAATATTCATTTTTATATAGTGGTTCATCATAAGTTTCTGGATATTTATAATATAGTGGTTGTACTATTGGAGATCCAAATTTAGAATATTTATTAGCCTCACTATATAAGTACGGTATTAATCTATGTCTAAGTCTTAAATAATCTTTAACTATTTTATTTGTTTTAGCATCCCATTTCCATGGTTCTCTTTTATAATATTTTCCACTTCTTGATGATAATCTAAGTATTGGACTATATACTCCAAATTGAACGAATCTCATATATAACTCAGAGTCTTCAATACCATCTTTATACCCACCTATATCATGACTCCAATAGGATAGTCCAATATTCGCAGCAGTAGCATTATAGAAAGGCAATAATTTTAATGTTTTCCAACTAACAACAGTATGTCCTGAATATAAAGCGCTATATCTGTGTGGGGCTATACCATTATTTCTTGACATAATAAAGTTTCTTTTAGCTGGAAAATTAGAAAATGTATTATACAAATAATAATTCATTGTATAGTTTCTTGTTCTATTTTTAATATTATTATCATCGTTTAAAAAGAAATCAACTCCACTTTTTATAAATGGATTAATTATTCCCTTTAAGAAACTATCCATAAGTTTAGGATCATATGGATTTAGTATTACTGATTCAGTTTTGCCATATAATTTACTAAACTCACTAAAGTTTAGTTCTTCATTACTTAATACGCCCTCTGTTTTAATAGTTACTCCTAATTTAATATTATTCTTTTTTAAATATTCATTAAGGCTTAATGAATTTGGAAATATACTTTTATCAAATGAGAAACTTATATCAGAATTTTTATTTTTAGTTCTTGCATAATTTCCAAGTAATAACACTGATATTGGTATTTCATTCTTTCTAAAATTATTTACTAAATTTTGTATTCCTGTTTCATTATAGCATTCATCTTTATTCCACCAAACACCAAAAGCATATCTTGGTAAAAGTAAAGGCATACCTGTTAAGTTAAAATAGTCTCTTAAACCTAGTCCAAAATCATTATTATATATAAATAAGTATGTATCTATATTTTCATAATTAGGAGCTACTACATTACCATATTTAGTAAGTACAGGTGTTTTAGAATCATCAAAAGTAGTAAAACCATCTAAGGAGAATAATCCTTTTTCATAATTAGCCGTACCACGTGTTTCATCTAAACTATAAGCACTACCCATAAAATTTCTTACCTCAGGATGATTAAAATACCAAGTTTTTTCACTACCAGTTATAGTAACTTTAAGATTTTGATCAGGTGAAAGTCTACTACCTATAAATGGTTTTTCTTTGAAATATTGTAATGTGAACTTATCATTTTTAATAATTAGTATTTGATTATCTTCTTCAACCGTATACTTAGGTCTTCCAAATGATCTATTAGATGCAAAAAAAGTAGGATAATCATTAAACGATCCTGTTTCGCTATATTCAAATCTTATAAGAACATCAGATAAAATACTAATTCTATATTTTTTACCTCTAAAGGTATTTATAGAAATAGATTTTGCTTTATCAATGTCTACTCTAAATAATGAACCAAAATCATACATAATTACCCTCCTTTACTTTATTCTTTTTTTATTGTTTTAATCTTACCATCCAATTATTATATATATCACAGTTTGAACTTGTTGGTGGTGGACAAGCTTTTTCCATCTTAACAATCATAGGTATTTTAAATATTCTTCCAAATGCTACACAAGTTCCTGATTGTAATGTTTTTTGTTTTTCAACTATATCCTCACTCATATTAGGAACACTCTTAGCAATATATTCTAAATCAGCTGGATGATTTATTTTAAATATTAAAAAGTTAGTACATTGACTTATTACATTTTCATTTAAGTCGGTTGGTCTTTGAGTTATTAAATCTAATATAAGACCATATTTTCTACCTTCTTTAGCAATTCTTTCAAATATGTTATATCCAAATAATTTCTTATCATCACCTTCAAGTACATATCTGTGTGCCTCTTCAAGTATCATATGAATTGGATAACTTGCTCTATTTTGAAGTCCTTTAGTAAACTTCATAAACATTCTTCCGAATATTTTAACTATAGTTCTAGCAAATCTATCATCTACATCTTCTAAATTAAAGTTAACTATTTGGCTTCTCTTATTACCATTAATTTGAATTTTTTTAATATAATCTTCAAGTTTGATATATCCATCTGATGTAAAGAATTTACCCATTTCTCTACTGGCTAAATCATGTAATTTAACCTTTAAGCTCATCGCACTATCATACATAGACTCATTAAGCAAATATCTTTCACTATATAATGTAAAGTTAAGTGCAACTTCTAAATCATGAAGTGAATAGCTTACTCCCTCTGCACTAAAATTCCATTTTCTAGTATCATCTATAAAACTATTTATATAATCCGCTATAATCTTTCTTTCAGCAAATCTACCCTCACTATCTATATCGAAACAATTTCTAAATCTACGTGTAAATCCAATACCAGGAACATCTGTATCTAAAGATAAATCAGGTGTATTAGTTTCACTTAATATTTCAAAGATTTGATCTCTTATTTTAGATGCAGTTTGATTCGTATACATAATAGATGTAATTGCTTTTGCTAAAATATGATTTTTAAACTCCATTGCTTCTTTATCATTTCTAGCAAACATTTTAACATACACAAGTGCTGTTTCAACCATCGCAATTTGAGAAAAACTAGTCGCATCAAGCAAATTTAACACATCTTCAAGATCAAGTAAACATACCGGTATATTGAGCTTTTCATAATTCTTACTCATATTAGTAGTAATAACTTTGAATGAATAATATGGGTTATTTTTATCTAAATCTTTAAAGGCATTTATATATTCACCATAAGAATCAAATATAAAAAAGTTTGCTTTATAAGGTATTATTTGTGAGGCAGGAAATATATTTTGAATTATTCTACATATACCATAAGTTTTACCACTACCAGTGTTACCAAATATGGCACTATGGTTTGAAAAGAATTCATCCAAATTAACATTAAGTGGATAATCATTATATAAAGGTGATACGCCCAATCTAATGCTCTTATCTTCATTACCTGTTAGTATTTTTAGTTCATCTTGATTAATAATTCTAATTTTAGCATCCATACTCGGTTTCTTAATTAAACCACCAATAAAATCATTATCAGTAAGCTCGCCTAAAAAACTAATCTTTAAACTATCTTGTTCAATAGAATCAATTTCTCCCAAAATTTTCTTATTATCATCTTCAAATACCACATGCAAATTAATTAAGTCTTTAATACCAATAGCTTCCTTATTTACCTCTACAATCGCACTATTTTTAGTTATAGTTAATATCTTTCCTAACATACAAAAACAACCTTTCTATTCTATATAATTATTCTAACATATTTTTTTTCAAAATAAAAGACTGAATTATTTAAATTCAATCTTATTCAAATAAAGGCCACATCCTGAAGCACATACTCCAAGTGAAGTCCTATTTTTATACATAAAAATCTTATCAATGTCAGTAATACTTTTCTTACCTTCATTTATATCTATAAGTAATCCTACTATATTTCTAATCATGTATCTTAAAAATCCGGTTGATTCAAATCTTAAATATAGTATTTTATTAGATATTTTATAATCTACTAAAATAGTTCTTTCATAATTAGTTTTATCTTTATCTGAGGTAAAACTTTTAAAGTTATGAGTTCCACTTATTTTATTTATAAATTCATCTAATAATTTTCTATCAATATTTTTACAATATTGAAGAGTATATTCTACCTCTATTGGATTATATTCTCCCATATTTATTTTATAAATATATTCCTTTTTAGCTACATTCCTTATATTAAAATCATCATTAACTTTAGTTATTTTTTTAATATAAATATAATCATCTAACATAGAATTCATACTATGAGCTAAATTTTTAGGATTAATATCTTTATCTACTTCAAATACACAATATTGATTATTGGCATGAACGGCTTTATCTGTTCTTGATGTTCCATGAGTATTAATATTACTATCAAATATCTTTGATAAAACTTTTTCTATTTGTCCTTCTACAGTTATTTTATTTTTTTGTATTTGATAACCATAATATTTAGAACCATTATATGATAAATTAACTAAATATTTCATAAAAGTCCTTTCTCTACTATACATGCATACATGAGTGCCAAGTGAAACATAAAGAAAAATAAATCATTAAAACCAACTCTATTTATTTCATAATTAGTTCTATATCTTTTATCATTATAAAGTTTTAATTCACAAGCATAATTAGTTTCTTTTAGTTTTGCTTTAGTTAATCTAAGTGAATTAGAAAGTAAACTTAAAAACACATGAATTCTTCCAAAAATATTAGAATTATAATAATCTATTCCTCTTGATGATTGTGCTTTAATAGATTTATAATTTACTACCAATAAAAGTGGAAAATATCTTAATATAGAATTTATTTTAATAGCTATTTTATTTACAGGGAGCATTAGAAAATTAAACATAGATAAAAATCTCTCTATACCATATACACTTTCACTAGGGCTAGTCGTAAATGCAAGTATATTTAAATATTCTATTACAACAACAAGTTTAATTAGATAGCAAACTGTATCATTTAAATTAACACCTAGAAAATACAAAAAGAATATTAAGAACAAATAAATATATCTAAGTGACCAAAATGTATTGAAATAATATTTAAATGGTACATAACTTAAAAGCATCATAACAAATGTTAATGTTAAAACAAATATATTTATTTGTAAGTTATTACTGAGTAGTAATATTAATATTGCTATAACAAAATTAATTAGTTTCATTACTGGATTTAGTCTATGAATAGTTGAATTGATTGGATAATAAGAACCAAATGAATTTCTAGAATACATCTCTATACACCCCTTTTATTAAATCATGAATATTAGTATACTGTGAAATATCATGTCCTTTTTTATTACATTTTTCTATGAATGAAACTATTTTAGGTACTTCAAGATTATTTGATTTTAATAACCTAGTATCCCTAAACAATTCTTTTCCACCACTTTTAACTAGCCTAGTTAATCTTAATATATGAACAGTATCACTAATAGGATAAGCATAATTAGTATCTTTAGTAAGTAATATTATTGTCTTATTATATTTGTTTTTTAACATCTTTAAAAGAGATGTTAATTCTTTTTTATCTGTATATGAAAGACCGGTTGTAAATTCATCTAATATTAATACTTTAGGGTTATATATTATAGCACATGCAAGAGCAACTTTTTTAGCATCAACAACAGTTAAATCAAGTGGATTCATATTAAGATATGATTCATCAAGACCAACTAATTTTAATGAATCAATTGCTCTTACTTCTAGTTTATCTAATTTATATTTAAAATATTTCATTCCAAATTCTATTTCTTTTTTAACAGTTTTATTAAAGAACATATCAAATGGATTTTTAAATACATAGCCTGTTTGAAATCTAAGTTCATTAATATCTTTTATTCTTCTTCCATCATTAATAAATTTTCCAACTCTAACGCTACCACTAGTCGGAACATTAAGTGCATTTATTAAGTCAGCTATTGCTGTTTTTCCACTATTAGAAGCACCTAATATGGTATGTATTTTACCTTTTTCAAGTTTAAATGTTACATTATTAAGAATAGTCTTTTCAAGAGGAGTTCCTTTATTAATTATAAAACTAACATTATTAAATTCTATTTCCATAATGCATTCACCAACTTTTCATTAGTTAAATAATATTTTTTAATTAAACCATAATCCATAAAATATTTATTTAAATCTATTATAAATGGAAGTGATATACCAAGCCTTTTAAGTAATTTTTCTTCGTTTAATACACTAAGTGTTTTTCCTTCACATACTAATTTTTTATCATGAATCACATATATTTTATCACCATACATAGACTCTTCTATATCATTTGTAAAATTAATAACAATGCCTCCACTATTTGAATAATCTTTTAAAATATTAAAAATAAGAAGTTTATCTTCATAATCTAGTTCACTTATTACATTATCAATCACTAATATTTTAGGTTTAATTATCATAGATGACAATATTTTCATTTTAACTTTATCACTTGAGCCTAAACTATTAGGATCCCTTTCTAATAATTCATCTAATTTAAACATTCTAGCATATGAACTTATAAGTTCCCTTATTTCATTCTTTTTCATAGCTAAACTTTCAAGTCCATATACAATCTCATCAACTACTTTTTCGCCTACAAATATATCTAAATGTTTATAAACAACTATACTCATATTTCTTCTCATTTTAAGTAGAGTTTTATATTCAAATTTACTATTGTTTATTATTATTTCTGCTTTTTTATTACCATGTAAAAGAGTATGAACTATTAAATCATTATTATTTCCAACTATAGTAACAAAGTCTTTTTCTTTAAGTTCAAAAGAAATATCATCACCGAACTTGTATTTAAATATTACATCTTTCATAAATAATCTCCTAGATAAATTATACAATATTTTGATATAAAAAAAAACAGTTGATTAATCTATTTCAACTGTTTGATCAGTTATTATTTTAACAGATAATGTTCCTTGTCCATCTATGTCATATACACCAAGCACTCTAAACATTACTCCATCATATTTTAAATAATTATTTTTTTCGTTACCAGATATTATACAAGCTCCACTTAATATTTTTGCACCATTAGAGTCAACTATATATTTATTATTATCTCCACACTTACATATTTTACCATTTGAAGTTTTACCTTTAAATTCACCACTTTTAAACTTATCACACACAGTAGTTACTAACTCTTTAACTACTAATGCTTCATTTGATGCTTTACCATTAAATTTAGCACTAAATCCAGCAGTTTGTTTTTTTACTATTACATATTGTCCATTCATAGAAGTATTATCTTTTGGATTAGTTAAACATTTGCCATTAAACTTAACAGTAGTCTTAGTGTCACTTAATTCTACATCTCCATTACAAGTAGCATCTCCACTTAAGTAATTTCCGTTAATAAGTTCATATACATAAATTTTTACTTCAGTAACACCATTAAATATATCAGGATTATTACTTGCATATAATACTGCAGCATTTTCTATATTTGATACTGTTTCACTATATAATCTATTGTTAATATTCTTATTTATTGTTAATATACTAGGCACAGCTATAACCGCAATAATACCTATTATTGCTATTACAACTAGTAATTCAGTTAATGTAAATCCTTTTTTATTCATACTCTTACACCTTCTATTCTAATAATATTATAATAAATAAACTATAGATTTTCAACTAATTTTCAAAATAATTTTCTATGATATCATAAACTCTTTCTTTACCAAGCTTAGTCACACTAGAAAAATTAATTATCTCATCACCTAATGCTGGCATAAGAGTTTTCTTAATCAAATCATTTTGTTTATCTCTAAGAGAACGATTGACTTTATCAAATTTAGTTGTAACTATTGTTACAGGTAAATTATAGTATTTCAAGAATTTATACATTAAAACATCATCTTCAGTTGGTTTATGTCTAAAATCAACAAGCAAAAATACATGCTTTAAGTTTTGTCTATTTTTAAGATATTCTTCTATCATAATACCAAATTTCTCTATTTGTTTTTTGGATGTTTGAGCATATCCATATCCAGGTACATCAACTATATAAAATTGTGAATTAATGTGATAGAAATTAATAGTCTGAGTTTTACCAGGCTTAGAACTAGTTTTAGCCATATTTTTTCTATTTATAATCGTATTAATAAAACTACTTTTTCCTACATTGCTTCTACCTAATATTAGAAATTCATTCTTTTTATCATCAGGATATTGTGATATTCTAACAGCACAAATAGGCTCTTCAACATTAACTACTTCCATTATTTTTCCTCACTTTCTTTATATTCTTTACAACATAAAGATAAATCTTTTAATAAAGCATCAATATTTTCTTTTTTATCAGTTCTAACACCACTAGCATAAGCATGTCCACCGCCATTATATTTAGCAGCAATTAAATTTATTACCGGTCCTCTACTTCTAATATTAACTTTATACAGATTATTCTTTATATCATGAGTTACAAATACCCATACAAGAACTTCTTTAATATTGTTAAAGTCATTAATCATATTAGATACAGAAGATATATCTGCTCCAAGAGAAGTAATAACATCCTCATCTATTTCTAAATGAGCAAATCCATACTTATCTACTTTTATAGTTGATGCTATATAACCAAGCAATCTTATTTCTGATAATGGTCTTTTATATACTTGTCTATATATTTTATCTATGTCTAATTTATATTTTTTAATAAGTTCACTTACTAATAAAAATGTATTTGAATTAACATTAACTAAAAATCTATTAGTATCACTTACTATACCAGTATATAAGTTACTAGCAATATTTTCATTCATCTTAAGCTTAGTATTGTTAATAAGGAGTAATACTAATTCTGATGCAGAACTAGCACTATCCTTAATTAACTCAACTCTACCAAATGTATCAACCTTAGGATGATGATCAATCTTAACTACATTTTTAAATGATAAGAAATTATCTATATCTACTCTTTTATTATCAGGTGTATCAACAACTATTAATAATGAATTTTCATAATCAAAATCAGTTACCTT
>NZ_JALEOV010000079.1 GCF_022767005.1 Peptoniphilus sp.
TATGTTCACAATGAGCTTGGCACTGTAAATAATATTAAGGAACTTTTTGAGATTGCAAAGTCAAAAAATAAAAATATTTTGTGCCATGTTGACGGAGTTCAAGCTGTTGGGAAAATTCCAGTTGATGTAAAGGACTTGGGTTGCGACAC
Organism: Peptoniphilus sp.; assembly: GCF_022767005.1. GTDB lineage: Bacteria > Bacillota > Clostridia > Tissierellales > Peptoniphilaceae > Peptoniphilus_A. Next base: position 150 of record NZ_JALEOV010000079.1, read on the forward strand.
TCTTTCTTTCTCTTCACATAAAATTTATGGTCCAAAGGGCATGGGTGCTCTTTACAAAAGAAGGGATTTGAATATAGAAAGTCTTGTAATTGGTGGCGGTCAAGAAAGGGGTCTTAGGTCTGGTACGGAAAATGTGCCTGGTATTCTTGGCTTTGGAAAAGCTTGTGAACTCACTAAAAGAGATTTGGAAAAGAGGCTTAGCCATGCAAAAGAGATAAAAGCTTATTTTCTTGAAAAATTAAGGGATAATTTAGAGGACTATAAGATTAATACTCCAGAAAATGCTACTGATTTTATTATTTCTCTTTCAATTTTGGATATTAGGGCAGAGGTTCTCCTTCACTACTTGGAAGGCGATGAGATTTACATTTCAACGGCATCTGCTTGTACATCTAATGGTACACACAAGTCCAATACTTTAAAGGCAATAGGTCTATCAGACAAGTATGCTGAAGGGACAATAAGAGTTTGTACTTCAAAGGACACGACAAAAGAAGAAATAGATATTTTTGTGGAAAAACTTGTCAAGTATGTAGGGGAAATTAGAAAGATTATGAGAGGGTGATAGAATGAAAAAAGTTATGGCACTCTCCCTTGGTGAGCTTGTCTTAAAGGGAAAAAATAGATATAAATTTGTAAATAAACTTATTTCAACTATTAAGAGAAATCTTAGAAATATTGACCATGGAAAAATTTATCAAAACATGGGCAAGGTCTATGTGGAACTTGTAGCTGATAATGAGGATAAGATGATAAATCGCCTTAAACACGTCTTTGGCATTGTCTACATTGCTCCTTGTTATGTTGTGGAAACTAATTGGGACAAAATTGAAGAATGTGTAATAAAAATTGTGGATGAAACCTTGAAGAAAAATCCAAGTTACAAAACTTTTAAGGTAAAGACAAATAGGGGCGACAAATCCTTCTCGCTTAATTCCATGGAAATAAGTGCAAAAATAGGTGGCATTGTTCTTAAAAACTTTGATATAAAAGTAGATGTTCACAAGCCTGATTTTTATGTTTACTGTGATTTAAAAAAGGATACTTATATCTATGTAGACAAATTTAAAGCTTATGGTGGACTTCCAACGGGTACAAATGGCAGGGGACTTCTCCTTCTTTCTGGGGGAATTGATTCTCCAGTTGCTGGATTTTTAATGGCAAAAAGAGGCGTCCTAGTGGACTGCTTGCACTTCCATTCCTATCCTTTCACATCTGAAAGAGCAGAAGAAAAGGTTAAAAAACTTGCAGAGGATATTTCCACTTTTTCTGGAGAACTGACTTTTTATTCTGTAAATATTTTGGATATTCAAAAGGAAATTAATATAAATTGTCCTGAAGATGAGATGACCATTATTTCTCGCAGATTTATGATGCGAATTGCAGATAAAATTGCAAGAGAAGGGGGCTATGACTGCATTATCACTGGCGAAAACCTTGGACAAGTTGCATCACAAACTATTGATGGGCTAAAGGTTACTAATGATATTACAGAAAAACTTGTCTTTAGACCACTTATTGGCATGGACAAGGTAAATATTATCGACATAGCTAAGGATATTGATACTTATGATACATCAATCCTTCCCTTTGAAGATTGTTGTACAGTATTTTTGCCAAAACATCCACTTTTGACACCTACTGTTGAAGGAATAGTTAAGTCTGAGGAACAACTTGACTGCGACAAACTCGTAGATGAAGCTTTAAGCAAAATGAAAATAGAAAAAATAGGAGGAAGCAATGAAGAATAAAAATAGGGGAGCTGTGGGAGTTATTGCAATAATAGCTATTGTAGTTGTAATTGCAATTTTCTTTGGCGGACAGTGGAACAAACTAGTTAAGCTAGATGAAGATGTAAATGGTGCATGGGCACAAGTCCAAAATCAAGTAAAAAGACGTGCAGATTTAATTCCAAATATTGTGGAAACTGTCAAGGGTTATGCTAGCCATGAAAAGGAAACTTTTACTGAAATAACTAAGGCTCGTGCAGGTATTTCTGATGCAAGTACACCTAAGGAACTTGCTGAAGCAAACGACAATTTGACAGAAGCCATTGGAAAGTTAAATGTAGTAGTAGAAAACTATCCAGAGCTAAAGGCAAATCAAAACTTCTTAGACCTACAAGCACAACTTGAGGGAACTGAAAATAGAATTGCCACTGAAAGAATGAGATATAAC
>NZ_JALEOV010000001.1 GCF_022767005.1 Peptoniphilus sp.
TACAATTCAGAAGTTTACTTTGATGATTTAGAAAGTTATGACAAGGGCGAACTTCCAGCAGATTTGCTTTGTGGCGTTCTTTCTGAAGATGCCGTCTACAATCTTTTTTGCGAAAATTTTAATGTTGCCATTGATATGATTGAACTTGCTACTAAAGTTTTAAAAAATCGCTAATTATTTATTAAAAATCGCAGCCATTTTATAAGACTGCGATTTTTTAGTTGAAGTTTTTGCCAATTATTTCTCTTATAATATTATTTATAAAGCTTAAAACTATACTAGCCCAAAAGGCTGTGCCAAAGCTTCCAATATATGCAGTAGAAACTAGATTAAAGGCAATTTCAAGAACTACTGCGTTTATCACAAGGGAGAACAAGCCAAGTGTTACTATTGTAATTGGCAATGATAGTAATTTTAATATTGGCTTTATTGTTAGGTTTACTAGTGAAAATATTATTGCCATTGCTACGAAGGCACTTGGTTTAGTAAAATAAATATTATCAAACAATAGATCTAATATGTAGAAGGACAAAAAATTTGCCACTAATACTCCAAATATTTTTTTCATGATTTCCTCCTTCTATTTTATTTTAACATATATCAAAGATACTGTAATTTTAAAAATAATTAAATTTTTGCAATAAAAAAGTCGCAGACTAGCTACGACTTTTATTTTTTATTTTATTTTTTGTCCCAAGCAGTGATTTCACTCATATATGGTTTAAGTTCTTTTACATCTTCTGGATGAAATACAGGGTCTTTTCCTTCATTAAGTTGTTTAATGTAGTCATTATAAACTCCAACAGAAATTTTTCCTAAGAAGATCAATACTATTAAGTTTATTACTGCCATAATACCCATGAATACGTCGCCAGTGTTCCATACAATTGAGAAGTCGCCAATGCAACCAAGTACAACTGCTATAAGAACTAGAATTCTATAAATATTTAATGAGTTTTTACCAAGGTTTAATTTTAAGATGTTGTTTTCACCATAGTAATAGTTACCGATAATTGAAGAGAATGCAAACATCAATACGCAGAATGTTAAGAAGTAATTTGACCATCCACCTACTTCATTTGCAAGAGCAGCTTGTGTAATTTCAAGTCCCTTTAAATCTGATGCGTAAATTCCTTCACCTGCTAATATTACTACGAAAGCTGTTGCTGAACAAACTAAGATTGTATCAAGATATACACCAAGAGCTTGGATAAGACCTTGTTTTGCAGGGTGAGATACATCTGCTACTGCTGATGCGTTAGGTACAGCACCCATACCAGCTTCGTTAGAGAATAGTCCACGTCTTATACCATTTAATATTGCAGTACCAAATAATCCGCCAAAGCCAGCTTTAAGTGAGAAAGCTCCGCCAAAGATTAGTCCAAACATATGTGGGACAAGTTTGATGTTTTTGATAACTATAAATAATACAACTACCATATAAATAATTGCCATAAATGGAACTAATAAACTTGTTACATCGGCAATTCTTCTTAGTCCGCCAAATATTATTAGACCTGATACTATTATAAGTGCAAGTGCGATAATTTTTTTGTCAAAGCCAAAGGATGAATTGAAGCCAGCTGCAATAGTATTTGCTTGCATTGCATTGAAGTTAATACCATATACTACGGAGATTACTATTGAGAATAGTGCTGCAAGTTTTGGTTTTTTAAGAGCTTTTTCCATGTAGAAAGCAGGTCCACCCTTGAAAGTTCCATCAGGATTTCTTTCTTTAAAGACTTGACCCAATGTATTTTCTACAAAGGATGAAGCACCACCAATAAGTGCTGTAACCCACATCCAAAATACTGCACCAGGACCGCCAATAGATACTGCTGCTGCAACACCTACTATGTTACCAGTACCAATGTGTGATGCCGCAGAAATTGTAAATGCCTTAAAAGGTGAAATAGCATTTTCGCTTTCAGCAGGTTTTGAAATTAATTTTATTGCGTGTCCAATATTAGTTATTTGTCCGCCTCTAATCTTGAAAGTATAGTAAAGACCAATGCCAAGTAGTAGAGGAATTAAAAGATATGTATAGATAGTATCACTTAAAAGACCTGTAGTCATGGAAAAAGCGTCACCATACATTTTTTGTCCCATTAAATTTCCTATTTCATGAATAGTTTGAATTATATTTTCCATAATTGCTCCTTATAATTTATAAATTTTGTCAAAGGTCATTGGAAAATTAATCTTTTTAATAATTTTCAACATTAATATAAAGTGCAAATAATAAGATTATTTTCTATTGAGAAGATTTCCCTTAAAAACAGTAAATACAACTTCTCACGACCTTGTAATAAGAGATATTTGAAATTGATTGCAGAATTATTTATTTTGAAAAATTAAAAATTTATTTATAAATAATTTTTAGAATTTAAAAATAAAATATGAGCAATGGTGCAATTTACATAAATTTTATCTCTCGATTTTATTGAATTTTAAACTTCAATAATAAAAAATTCACCTCCTCAGTTAAAATTTATTATAGCACAAAATGAAATCGATACCAATAGTATTATAAATACTTTAACTGTGTTTCAATTTGTGATAGTATTTTTATATGAAACAAAGGAGGAGACAATGAGAAAATATAGTTATGGATCTATAATATTGATATTACTATTAATGGGAGTTATAGCTGGAATTTTTGACAGAATTTCTGATGAAAATGTATCTATAATTGGACCTATTATTTTTTGGATTGGAAATTATATTGTTTGCAGGGGACTTTTATACACGAGAGAAGGCACTTTTTCAGATTATTTAAGGGGAATAAAGACAATTACAGGAAAAGTCTTTTTGGCTAATATTTTAATTGGCTTAATTAGTGTTGTTACAATTTTACTTTCAACATTAACTTCAGGTACTGGATTAGTACTAAGTGATATGGACAATGGAAAGATTATACCAATTATTTCAATTTTATATATTTTGGTTACTACTCTTATTTCACTGATATTTGCTTATTTGAACTTTGTCATGGCAGATGAGCGATATAGAGATTTATCTTTTTCCCAAAACATAAAACTTATTTTTAAATCAGGAATAAGATTATTTTCACAGACTCTTATCACATTATTAAAAGTCTACATGATTCCAATAGTTTTAAGTATTATGCTAATTTTATTAGCAATAGCAGTAAAGACTATGCCCTTGGTTATAATAATTGTATCTATACTTGCAGTAGCTGCAATAATTGGCTTTGTAGTAATTACTCCCATATATATGGCGAGAATTTCTGATTTATATTTAGACAATATCGAAGAAATTTATGGAGATATAAGAAAAGACCAAGAGATTTTATAATATTGCCACTGCAAAAATGCAGTGGATCTTTAATATAAATTTAAGAAAGTTTACAATAAATTAATAATTAAAATTCCAAATAAATGTTATCATAGATTAAATGGAGGAATTATGTTAATTGATATTTTTAACGGAATGATGATGGCAATAGCCGACTCCGTTCCAGGAGTGAGTGGCGGAACTATTGCCTTTATACTGGGATTTTATGATAAATTTATTGAATCACTTCATGAGTTCTTTGAAGGAGAAAAAGGTGGAAGAAAATCTTCTTTTTTTTATCTCTTAAAGTTGGGACTAGGCTGGGTATTTGGACTACTACTTAGTATTTTTTTCTTGTCAGAATTATTTCAAAGTAAAATTTACTTTATGAGCTCTGTTTTTTTGGGACTAACTATTATGTCCCTTCCCTTTGTCATAAAAAGCGAAATAGAAATTTTAAAAAAACATAAAGACAAATTTTATTTTATTTTTATGGGAATTTTTGTAGTTGCCCTTTTAGTTTATCTTAGGAATAGGAGCAAACTCATGGGAAGCTTTGACTTAGTTAATCCAAATAGCTTTGACTATTTTTATTTATTTATATCGGGGGCAGTGGCAATTTCTGCCATGGTCTTGCCGGGCATTTCTGGCTCATCAATACTTCTCATTGCAGGAGTTTACATTCCCATAGTGGAAGCAGTGGGTGAAGTTTTAAGATTTAATTTTGAAAAGATTATGCCCTTAGTGGTAATGTCCCTTGGAATTTTATTTGGAATTTTTATGTCTATAAGAATTATTAGAGATAAAATGAGAAAAAGTCGGGGAAAGATGCTCTACCTAATTATCGGAATGATTATAGGCTCCCTTTATGCAATTATTATGGGGCCTACTACTATAAGGGGAAATGTAGCATTAAATATAGAAAATTTTAGTCCATTTGGGTTTTTCATTGGAATAATAATTTTATTTATCTTGGAAATCATAAAGATTTTTACAAGTACAAAAAAGAAAGGGGCAGTGGAATAAATTTCAACATTTTATATAATATTTATGGAAAATTAAAAAAAATATAGATTTTTAGGAAGATTGATTTATTTTAAGGAAGTGATGAAATGAAAGTAGGAGTATTTGCAGGAACTTTTGTCGACACAAAGATGGGAGTGGAACTTTTAAAATCAAGAGGTTTTGACGCCCTTAGTTTTCCAATTTCAAAAAATCCAAAGGAGCAATCCTATCTTCAATATTATTCAAAGGATGAGCTAACAAATATTGTTGAAAAGAAAATAGTTGAGGCAAAAAATGAAGGTGCAGCAAAAATTTTTATCTATTGCAATTCTCTCTCAGCATCCATCGATGTAGACGATTTAACTCGACGTCAAAGCATTGAAATTATAACTCCCTTTGACTTTTACAAAAATCTCGACAATTACTATAAAGACATAGTAATCCTTGCGGCAAATTCAAAATCAGCCCATGGAATAGATAAGATCATCTCAGAAAAAACTTTTAGAAATACAATTTCCATTGGGATGCTTTCCATAGTTGAAGAAATTGAAAAGAAAACTTTGCCAAGAGATATTGTATCTAAGCTTGGACTCAAGGAACTCTTTAAATTTTTTAACGCCATGGAAAAAAAGCCAGATGCGATAATTTTAGCTTGTACCCACTTTCCCTATATGAAAGAGGAATTTAAAAAATTGACAGATATTGAAATTCTAGATCCCGCAGAGGACATGATTAACAAACTAAAATCAAAATAAAAAGAGCTGTTTTTCAGCTCTATTATTATGCACAGAAGTTGATAACTTTTTAAATCTGTGGATAAAATTGTACATTTTTTGTAAAAAGTAAGTTAAAAATTTGAAAAATTAGAGATTTTTTTTGTTTAATGATAATTTTTTCAAAATGTGTATTAAATGTGCACTACTTTTTAAAAAATTTTTGCTTTAACTGTGGATAATGTGAATAACTTTGGGGATAAAGTAGGCATCACAAATATACTTGTGGAAAACTTTTTTAAAAATCTTTTAATTTTCTTCCAATTCCATCCAAGTTTCGTAAAGCTCTTCAAGAGTATTTGCAAGGCTTTCACGCTTTATTGATAAATCATTTGCTAGTTGATAATCCTTGTAAGTGTTAGAGTCTACAAGTTTTTCGTCGATTGTGGATAACTTTTCTTCAATATTAGCAATCTCACTTTCAATTTTTTCCCTTTCTTTGCGAAGCGCCTTGTTTTTTTGACGTTCTTCTCTCTCTTCTCGTTTTACCTTTGCAATTTCGGTCTTTGACTTGTAATTATCATCTAAAGTTTCGACTTCAGTAGTTTTTTCCAAGTAATAATCATAATTGCCCAAAAAAGTGTTTATGCCGTCTTTTTTCATTTCAAAAATTTTGTCCACAGTTTTATTTAAAAAATATCTGTCGTGAGAAATAGAAAGGACAGTACCCTCGTATTTAAGAAGTGCATCCTCAAGTATTTCCTTTGAGTCAATATCCAAGTGATTTGTAGGTTCGTCAAGGACTAAAAAATTTGCACCCTTTAACATAATTTTTAACAGAGAAAGTCTTCCACGCTCGCCGCCAGAAAGTTCATCAATAGTTTTAAAAATATCGTCGCCAACAAAGAGAAATTCAGCCAAATATTTTCTCACTTGAAAATGTTCAAGTTTTGGAAACTCGTCCCAAATTTCGTCCATGACGGTGTTATTTAAGTTTAAATTGTCTAGCTCTTGATAGAAAAAAGCAATGTCGACATTGGAGCCAATTTTTACTTCGCCAGAGTCTTGACTAATTTTTCCCGCAATGATTTTAAATAAAGTTGATTTGCCAACTCCATTGGGACCAATAAGTCCAATTTTATCATTTTTATAGACAGAGGCATTTAAGTCGTGAAAAACCAAATTGTCGCCAAAGGACTTTGAAAGATTTTTTATCTCTAAAACATCCTTGCCAGAAGTCTTATTTGTAGCAAAGGAAAGATTTGTCTTTTTATTTGAAGATGGCATTTCGATTTTTTGCATCTTGTCTAACATTTTCTTTCTGCTCTTGCCCTGTTTTATAAATCTGTCGCGGCCAAGGCTAAGGTATCGCTTTATAATTTCTTCCTGTCTTTTAATTTCCTTTTGTTGATCCTCGTATTGTCTTTTTAAAACCTCGAAATCCTTTTTTCTCTGCCTCATGTAATTGTCGTAATTGCCCAAATAAGTTTTGGTTTCTCCATTTTCCAAAAGGACGACCTTAGATACAATGTTATTTAAAAAATATCTGTCGTGGCTAATTATAATAATTGCCTTGTTTACATCCTTTAAGTATTTTTCAAGCCAAGAAATTGCATCTATGTCCAAATGATTTGTAGGCTCATCGAGAAGTAGAAGATCGGCATCCCCAAGAAGAAGCATTGCAAGAGCCACGCGCGATTTCTGACCACCAGAAAGAGTTGAAATGTCTCTATCAAAATCATCCTCGATAAAACCAAGCCCAATTAAAGTCCCCCTAATCCTAGAGTGAAAGGAGTATCCATCTAGCTTGTGAAATTCATCTTGCATCCTTTGATATTTATTTAATTCTTCTTCCAAATTATTAGGATTTTCAGCAATAATATGTTCTTGCCTTCTAAGATTTTTTTCAAGTTCAATTAAATCTCTAAAAATAAAAAGGCAATTATCGTAAATACTGCCCTCTTGATGTAAATTAAGTTGTTGCTCTAAATAACCGATTTTTAAATCTTTTTTTCTAAAAATTTCTCCATCATCATAGGACAAATTTTCAGTAATTATATTAAAAAGAGTGGACTTTCCACTTCCATTAATTCCAATAAGGCCAATTTTGTCGCCTTCTTCCACTATTAAACTTGCATCTTTAATAGTTTCCTCGTCAATATAGGATTTTTTAATATTTGTTAAACTAAGTATTGGCATAATGACCTCCCAGGTACATTTTAACAAATAATTAACCTCATTAAAAGATTGGCAACATCCAAAACAAATAAAAAAGCTGTGTCAAGATTATTTGACACAACTTTATTAAGCCTCTGAATGTCCCAAGTTTTTTGAAAATTCAATGCCACAGTTTTTAACTGCCTCTATATATTCCTTTTTTATCTCCTCAGTAACTCTTTCCTTTGGAAGAACTACGCCAATAGCTCCAACCAAGACATCCTTATAATTAAAGACAGGAGCACCAATGCCAATTGCATCTTCAATGTATTCTGAGTCGGAGACGGAAATTTTTTTGTTTTTTATTTCTATTAAATCTTTTTTAAGTGCATCTTTATCCACTGGTGAATCTAAATAATCAGAAAGATCCTTTTTTAAATAATAGTTGATGTATTCCTCTGGCTGAAAAGCGAGGATAGTCTTTCTAATAGCGCCCTTGTGAAGATCAATTTCAATACCAAAATTTTCAACGATTTTTAAAGTGTGTTTGCCTTCTGATTTTAAAAGCATAAGACCCTTGTCGCCAGATTTTATAATAAAAAAGGAATCTTCCTTTGTTATTTCAGATAATTTTTCTAATACAGATTTTCCTACTGCTTGTGGATCTAGTTTTGATGATGCCTTTATACCAAGGGGTATAAGTGATGGTCCAAGTCCGTAAAGGTGTGTCCTTTCGTCCTTAGACACATAGCCAATTTCAATTAGCGTAGATAAAATTCTGTGAGCTGTACTTGGCGGTATATTTAAAAATTCAGATATTTCTGCAATTGTAAGTTCTCGATTTTCATTTTTCAATGCGTCTAAAACATTTGCTGCCTTAACTAAACTTTGAATCATTTTTTCACCTTCCAAACAAAATTATACCATATTATGAAAAGTATTTCAC
>NZ_JALEOV010000032.1 GCF_022767005.1 Peptoniphilus sp.
TAGGTATGAACTCTTAAATAAGAATAATTTAAAAATAGGAGATCTGGACATGATGTCTGGATCTATTGATTGTAAAGCTGATGCAAAGATTAAGAAGAGTGGAAGTTTTCAAATTTCAGAAAGTATTTTCAAGGACATAGACTATCTCAATGATAGGATATGTCCTTATATAATTATTGATGGAACAAGTTACCCACTTGGTGTATTTCTCATATCTGGGAAAGATAGACAAAAGAAAAACGGTGCTATTTATAGGAATATTGAAGCTTTTGATTTAACGCAAATACTTTTAGAAGATAAAATTTTAGACAGATATTATGTTAAAAAAGGGACGAGTTATCATACTTTGATAAAGCAACTGATTGAGAGTGCTGGAGTTTTTCAAACTCAAATTGTTTACACTGATTTAAAAGTACAAAGAGATAGAGAGTTTGAATTGGGTACTTCAAAGATTGATATTATAAATGCTCTCTTAGAAGAAATAAATTATACTAACGTTTATGTTGATGAAAGAGGATTTGTAAGTGCTAAACCTTATATTATTCCTACGCTTAGAGAAATCCAGCATAGATATGTCGTTGGGGAGAATTTAAAAATTCAAAAGGATAGCCTTAGAGAAGAGCTTGATATTTTTAATACACCTAATGTTTATGTCGGTGTAGTTAGCAATAGTGAACAAGAAACTTTTAAAGCAATTTATATAAATGATAATCCCACTAGTCCATTAAGCACCGTTTCAAGGAATAGGAACATAGTAAAAGTAATAAATGTTTCTGACATAGCAAACCCAAATGTTCTTGAAGGATATATAAAAAGAGTTGCTTACGAGGAGTCGAATGCTTACTCAGTAATAAGTTTTCAAACTTTAAATGAACCTGGGCATTCTTTTGGAGATTGTATTTATATAAAAGATAAGAATTTCAATTTAGGTCATAAATACATTGAAACTGGATGGAGTATGGAATTAAAAGCGGGGGCTACAATGAGTCACACAGCAAGGAGGATTGTTATTTTATGAATAAAATGGCTGAAGTAGTAGGTCTTTTTGAAAATGGAACTGCTAAAGTAAGATTTGATGGAGAAGAAGCTCCCTCTGAAAAAGAGTATGGCTTCCTAAGACACTATGTTCCAAAAGTTGGGGATAAAGTTTTTATGATGGAATTTAATGGATCTTATATTATTTTTGATGCTGTAGACTATCAAGTTCCTGCTCAAAAACCGATTAATTTGAATTACATTAAGGGGAACACAGTAATCGAAGGTAACTTGACACTAAAGGGTGGACCTACAACTGTTGAAGCTGTAAATGGTAAATTTACTAAGATTGAAGCGAAGAATATAGAAGAGAAGTTTGATGATTACAGGGAACTTATAGACACAAACATAAAAGAAATAAATGAAGTAAAAACAGCAGCAACTAAATCACAAGACACAGCTGATGAAGGTAAAAGGTTAGCCACTCAAGCACAAAGTGCGGCTGATAGTGCTCAAAGGACCGCAAATAGCGCTAAAACCACAGCCGATAATGCACAGAGTACAGCAAACAGCGCAAGGAGTACAGCTACTCAGTTACAAGGTTCCATATCTAGTATAAACACACAAATTAGTAATATTAATATCCAAATTTCCATGTTAAAAGCTAAGATTCGATAGGGAGGTGTTCAAAATTGCAAAATAAAATTTTTAGATTTAACTTAGACATCAAGGAAAAAGAATTTAAGACAGATTTCAACCTAGTACAACTAGACAATACTTCTATGTTGGTAATTAAATTATTTGATGAAGGAAACAAGTTAGAAACTACTAAAGAAGATAGAGCAGAAATTGCAATAGATAAAAACGATAATACATTTTGCGTTTTACCGTGTAATTTATATGAAAATGAAGTAAATTGCACTTTAGATTCAAACGCATTAGCTTCGCCAGGTTGGACAAACTGTGAAATTAGAATACTTAACGAAGGCAAAGTCTTAACATCTGCTAGATTTAAAATTTATATTAGAGAAAATATTGTAAATAATGAAAAAATTAAATCTACAACAGAGTACAAAGCTTTAGATGGACTTATCAATGAAGCTAAAAGTATGCAGGAAAGCTTAAAAAAAGGCGAAACTGTAATTGGAGATGTAAATAAGATTAAAGAAAATCTTACAGAAATAAAAGAATCTATTCTTAATAAGAGCAAAGAAATTGATAATAATTTGACAGTTGCTGATGAAAAAATAAATTTAATTAAAACTTATATATCAAAATCTGAAACTGCAATTAATAATTTGGCTAACAATCAAAACAAAATTGATAGTTTATCCAATCTATTAAAAGAATTAGAAAAGATTAA
>NZ_JALEOV010000055.1 GCF_022767005.1 Peptoniphilus sp.
AAAAAAAGTGAGACCTAAGTCTCACTTAATTATTCAGCTTCTGCAACAATTTCTTTGCCTGCATAGTGTCCACATGATGGACAAACTCTATGAGGTAATTTCATTTCATGGCAGTTAGGACATTCAACTACTGTTGCTTTATTTAATCTGTAAGAAGATGCTCTTCTCTTATTCTTTCTTTGTTTTGAAGTTTTTCTCTTAGGTACGGCCATTTCTACACCTCCTCATCTTTAAATAAATCTAATAACTTTCCAAATCTTGGATCAATTTTCTCTTCAGAAGATTCTTTTTCACAATAACAAGTACCTTCGTTAAGATTCTTGCCACAATGCGGACAAAGACCTTTACAATCTTCTCTACACAAATTTTTTCCAACAATAGATGTAATAATTTGTGAGAAAATAATCTCCGAAAGATCTACGGAATCATCAGTAATTTTAAAATACTCGTCTACTGAATCATCGTCATATAAACTAGTGTCTTTAAAATTGTAAGCAATGTAACTAGTCTCTTTTTCTTTTATAAATTCTTTGAGGCACCTGTCACAAGTTGCTTTAAATTTGTAGGAAATATTTAGACAAAGTTCTAATTCCCCTGTCAAATCATGAATATATCCATTGTACTCTATTGGATAGATGAGATTTAGATCTTCTAAACTCAAATCCGTGTCATTTTCCTCTAGGCTACCATCGAAGTTTAACCTAACATCATCAGATGACAAAAAAGCACTAAGATCTAATTTCATATACTCACCTCAAAAATACATACAAATTATTATAACTTTTTACTTTTTAAATGTCAATACTTATTGCAAAATTATGCGTTAACAAGTTCCTTAGTATCTCTTGCAATCATAAGCTCTTCATTAGTTGGGATTACAAATATTTTTATTGAAGAATCGTCAGCAGAAATAAGTTTATCTTCGCCTCTTACATTATTTCTTTCTGGGTCAATTTTAATTCCTAAAGATTTTAATCCATTAACAATTGATTCTCTCATTTCAATTGAGTTTTCGCCAACACCTGCTGTAAATACAATTGCATCAACATGGTCAAGTTCAGTCATATAAGATCCAATGTATCCACGAACTCTTTTTTCAAAAATATCAAGGGCAAGTTTAGCTCTCTTATTTCCTTCATCTCTTGCAGCTTCAATATCTCTAAAGTCACTTGATACTCCGGAAATTCCAAGTACACCAGATTTTTTATTGATTAAAGTGTTAATTTCTTCAGTAGAAAGATTTTCTTTTTCCATAATAAATGGAATAATAGCTGGGTCTAAATCGCCACATCTAGTTCCCATTGCAAGACCTTCAAGTGGAGTAAAACCCATTGAAGTGTCAATGGATTTACCATTTTTTACTGCACAAATACTTGAACCATTGCCAAGGTGACAAGTGATTAAATTAACTTCATTTACATCTTTTCCAAGCATTTCAGCTGCTCTATTAGTGATGTATTTATGGGAAGTTCCGTGGAAACCAAATCTTCTGATTTTATATTTTTCATAATATTCGTATGGAAGTGCATAGATGTAGCTTTCTTCAGGCATAGTTTGATGGAAAGCTGTATCAAATACTGCAACTTGTTTAACATTTGGAAGAAGTCTTTGACAAGCCTTAATTCCCATAATGTTTGGTGGATTGTGAAGAGGAGCTATTTCAACATTGTCTTCAATTCCCTTTAAGACTTTTTCATCAATTACAACAGATTTTGCGAAGTCTTCGCCACCGTGTACTACTCTGTGGCCTACTGCGTCAATTTCCTCAAGTGATTTGATTGCACCATATTCTTCATTAGTTAGAGATTCCATTACAAGTTCCAAAGCTCTTTTGTGGTCTTGCATTGGAGTTTCAATAGTTTTCTTTTCTTTACCTATTGTTTCATGTTTAATTCTTGAGCCTTCAATACCAATTCTCTCAACTAAACCCTTTGCCATCAATTCTTCAGTTTCCATATCAATTAATTGATACTTAAGAGAAGAAGATCCGCAATTAATTACTAATATCTTCATATTTCCTCCTCATGTTTTTAAAATTCATTAAATATAGTATAATAACTAATAATTAGTTTATAACAGATGTAGACATTAGTCAATAATTGGAGTTTTAAAATATGAAAATTGCTTCTATAATTGCGGAGTACAATCCCTTTCACAATGGTCACGCATATCAAATACAAAAAATAAAAAATGAATATTCAGATTATATAGTAGTCATAATGTCTGGGAATTTTGTCCAAAGAGGCGAGCCTGCCATAATAAATAAGTTTGAAAGGGCAAAAATCGCCGTAAATAATGGCGCAAGCCTTGTTTTAGAGCTACCACTAATCTATTCAACATCAAACGCAGAAATATTCGCTCATGGCAGCATAAATATTTTAAATTCCATGGGTATTGTCCATAGACTTTACTTTGGCTGCGAAGATAATTCTATAATTTTAAAAAATTTATTAAAAAAAATTAAGGAAAACCTAAATGATTTTAAAATAAAAAAATTCTTAGATGAGGGAAACTCTTTTATAAAATCTCGCGAGCTTGCCATGGACTTTTTATCTCAAGAAGAAAAGGAAATTTTAAAAAAGCCAAATAACATCTTAGCACTTGAGTACATTAAAAGTTTAGAAAAATTAAATTCAAGAATAAAGCCCTGTTCAATCGAAAGAAAAAATATAAACCACAATGATGACTTTTCAATTGGCAAATTTGCATCAGCATCTTATATAAGAAGCCTTTGCTATAATAAGGAAGATGTAAGTAACTTTATACCACATTATGAGCTAAAACCCGAAAACAATTTAGAAAATTATTTTGAAATCTTTAAATACAAAATAATTTCAGAAGAAATAAATTTCAAAAATTATTTTGACTATGAAGTAGGCTTAGAAAATAGAATTTTAGAAAATCTAGATTCCAAAAATTTTGAAGAACTTATAGAAAAAGTCCACTCAAAAAGACATAGCAAATCGAGGATAAAAAGACTTATGCTTGAAATTCTCTTAGACATAAAAAAAGATGAAATAAAAAAATCCTTTGAAGAACCCTACACAAGAGTCCTTGCTTGTGACGAAAGAGGCATAGAAATATTTAAAAAATCAAAAAACAAAAATAAAATTTATTCCTTTAAAAGCTTCTACGATAAATCTAATGGAATAATAAAAAAAATGCTAGAAAAAGAAATTCTCGCAAGCAATATATACAATATAAAAAACGGAAAAATAAATACGGACTTTACCACAGAAGTCTACAAAAAATAAAACTCTCATTCAATTTCTTGCTTTAATGAGAGTTTTTTAACTTAAACCTAATCTTTAGTTTCACTTCTTGCTCTATTATAAATATTTTTAAATCTTATATCAAAAATTTAAAACTAAATAAAGCATTAAGGTATAATAAAAACAGCTTAGATTAATTTTTCTAAGCTGTTCGCATTTTAGAGCATTGTTTTTATCTTTGATTTAAAGACAATTTTAACTTATTCTCATAAATTCTATCTCTTTTTCTTTTTTTAATTTTTAATAGACAATTTATTTTTTATCTAAATTTTCTAATTTTTTTACCCGAAATTCTCAATATGCTTTCTCTCAATTCATTAGGTATTATATTTAGCTGACTAAATATGCTAAATTTATAATTAAATTGCCAATAATTAAATGTCTTTAAAATCTTTACATAATTGGATTTATGTATCCTATCTCCATTGCCTTGTTATAGGCTTCAAGTGCATTTTTTGTGCCTAGCTTTTCATATATATTTGCTATGTGATTGTATAGGGTTCTCTCACTTATAAAAAGTTTTTTTGCAATCACTTTTTTATTTTCTCCCTTTATTAATTCTCTTAGAACCTCAACTTCTCGTTCTGTAAGTGGATTGGCTATAAAAACTAATTTATTATTTATTTTTCCAGAGTTGACTTCTTTTAGCCTAAAAACTAATTCTTCAATTTCTACGGATTTATTTATAAAATCCTTTACTCCTAATTTGAATGCCCTATCTTTATAGTTGTCCATGTCGTATGATGATAAAATTACTATCTTTTGATTTTGATTTTCTTCCGTTATTTGCTTTACTATATCAAATCCAGTTTTTTCATTCTTGAGATTAATATCTATTAACAATATGTCATAAACATCATTTTTCAATTTTTTAAAAAATTCATCAATATTTGTGGCATAAGAGCAAAGTTCAATTTCTTCTTGTTCTTCTAAAAGAAGCTTAATAGATTCGCCGAATAATTTATGGTCATCTAATAAAAGAAGTTTCATTTCTCACCTCCAACTTTACTTTTGTAGAAAGCAAATCTTTGTTTAAATCATATTTTATGTTTCCAGCATTTGAATTTATTAAAATTTTAAGTAATAAAATGCCTCTTTGTGATTTTTTTATTTTTTCATAATCTTCTTCATTTGTTCCGTCACTTTCTAATTCCAAGACGATAAAATCATCTTTGATACTTAACTTATAGTTCAAAAATGTAGCTTTTGAATGCTTGTAAATATTATTTATCAATTCTTTTGATATTATTGAGATAAATCTAGTTAATTTTTTATTATTTTCTTTTAATAGTTTTTCATCAATCGTCTTTTGTACTTTTATTTCTTTTTCTGGATATAATGATGAAATATTGAAAAATATTCCTTCAATAGATATATCAATATTTACATCTTCAAATAAATTTGCATGGTAAAATTTCATCATTTCTCTTAACCGTTTTTCCAAATTAATGAGAATTTCCCTTGCATGATTTATGTCTGAGTTTTTTAGTGAAAGGTAATTTCTCGCAGCAAATATATCTTGAATTATCTCATCATGAATAATCCTTGCAAATTCATCTCTCTCATCTTCCATATATTCAGAAAGATAAAATAAATTATATGTATTCTCATATATATTTTCCCTATCCTTTATATATATTATAAAGAAAATCTCCATTATTAAAAAAATAATTTGGAAAAATAAACAAGCCATCATAGTATCAATGTTAAACAAATATATAATTATAAAAGAGAAGATTACCATTCCTATGGTAAATTTTTGTGCTGATGCTTTATTAATTGGCAAGATATTAATATCTTTGATAGATCTATCTATTATAAATTTTTTAATATAGGTCAATGTTGATATAAAACTTACAATTCCAAGGATTAATTTAAAATTTATCTTATCAACCAAGATTAGAGCTATGGGCAATAAAGAAGTTATTAAAGAAAATTTTGAAAATTTTATTGGAATATTTTTATTTGATAATTCCGTATATATAAATGAATATAATGTGAAAAATAAAATAATAGAAACTGCATTCAAAAATGGGGCACCTTTTATTATCAAATTGGTTTTAAAAAGAATTCCCCAAAATAAAATTATAAGTAAGTGAGCTAAAGCAATTTTTTCTAATTTCTTATACATATCTAATAGTAGCTAATTACAATCCTTTCTTTATTTGTTTTTATACTCAAAAATATGAGAATAATTGTGAATATAGTTATCTTTAAAGCTAAATATAATTCTATCATATTTGTAAAATAATAAAGTAAAAAACAGATTCCCATAATTACCATCATTGATAAAATCAACTTTATTTGAAGTCCATTTAATTTATTTATATTTATTGTATATAAAATCATCATAACTACTATTGCACTTTCAAAAATAATTGAGAAAAAAAGATTCACTATTATTGGTGCTGAGATTTTTATTTTCAGTAGGATTAGTATTATACTTGGAGCAAGTATAACAAAAGTAGCTATCATTATGGAAATCATATATTTTACAATGAGTTCTTTTCTTGTTAAACCATTTGCAAGGATAAACTCAATTTTTTTACTAATCTTATCACCTATTAGGGTGGATTTTGCAAGTTCTATAAAAAACACAATATACAAAATTAAAAAGCCTTCAATTTTCATAAAGTTAGCAATACTTGTACCCTCATTAATATCTCCCAAAAAATAAGAAATAAAGGTGAAAAATATTGCCATTATGCACATTAAGATTGCGTTTTTATCTAATAGATTTTTTATATCTTCTCTAATTAAGTTTATGACCATGTCCCCTCCTTGTTTATAATTGATTCATTATTAATTCTCGCTAGATTAATTATTGAAAAAATCCCAAAAGTTAAAAGTAAAATTATATTGATTCCAACTATCAAATAAATTAAATTTACATCGTATTTATCTAATAGATTTAAAATCTTATTAGAAAAGGAGCCTACAATGTATATAAAAAGTGTAGTTCCAAAAAATACTAAATTTTTGAAAAATTTAAAATTTTTTCTGGATAAAGAAAAAATATTTAAAAATAAAATTTCAAAATAAAGCATAATTACAGTCGATATATATATTCCTACAATCCATTTAAAATCTTTTTTAAAATCATAAAGATAGTATGTAAAGAAAAATAAGAAAAATGGAAGGATGGATGAAATTCTCCACATCTCTATTGTATATGCCCTAATAATATTTTTTATATTTATTCCTGATGCTATTATAAATTCAATTCTTTTGTTTAATTTATCTTTTACAGTTAGGTTAATTATCATAGAGTTTGCTGTTATCTGTGTAAGACCCACTATTAAAACATAGAGCATTAAAAGTACATAGGAAGTTGACTTAGATTCAAAAACATTTTTATATAGCAAAAAAGAAAATCCCAAAACAATAATCATACACACTATTATATTTAATATTATGTCCTTATCTCTAAACAAATAATATCTACAAGCTTTATTAATATTCATATTATTTCTCATTTTATTCCCTCTTCTATAAATAACTCTTCTAAACTTTCCCCTCCTATTTCAGTAATATTTTTAGTGAAGAGTAGTTTTCCATTTTTAAGCATTGAAACTCTATCTGCCACCTTTTCAATTTCATCAAGGTCATGACTTGTAATAACAATGGTCTTGCCTTCTGTTTTTAATACTTTGATGAGTTTTCTAATTTCCACTCTTGATATTGGGTCTACTCCACTTGTTGCTTCATCTAAAAATAGGATCTCCCTATTCATCATTACTATAATTAATAAAGAAAGTTTTCTTTTCATCCCCTTGGAATAAGTTGAAACATTTCGAGTTAAATCCTTTGTGATTTCTAATAAGTCAGAATATTTTTCATAATTTTTAAGCTCATATCCAAAATATAAGCCATATATCCTAATGTTTTCAATCCCAGTCTTATCTTCATACAAGTAGTCATTTTCAAGAAGCATGGCATATTTTCCCTTAACTATTACTTCCCCTGAATCTTTATTATAAAGTCCAGTTAAATTTCTTAAAAGAGAAGTTTTACCAGATCCATTAGGTCCAATTATAGCGTGTATAGTATTTGTTTCTACTTCAAGGTCAAAATCATTAAAAAGATTTTTTTCTTTAAAATTTTTAGTTAGACTTTTCACTTCAATTATGTTCATACTCCCACCTCCTATTTGGATAATAAAATATTTTAAAATACAATTCATGAGTAAATACTGCAAACTTAAATAAAAAAAGCTTCTAAGATTTCTTTTAAAACCTTAAAAGCTTTTTACTTTTTCTTATCCTATTAGTCTAAGAGCAATAAGTATAATTATTTTATTGTGTGCTGAGATTGGATTAAATATTTTTTGAAAAAAATTTTTTTAAATATATAGATATTAAAATTCCCACTATAAAGGAGCTTAGGCTGACATAACTATAAGGTGTGCCATCTAAAAAATAAAGGATAAAGAATATATTCCACCCCAATGGAAATAATAAAATATATCCCCAAAATAATTTTTTATTTTTAAAAATTAATGGCATTAAAATTAGTACAGGAAGAGAGAATGGACTGAGTAGATAATAATTTAATGTCGCTATAAGTCCATATAAATGATTTGTGTCCACAAATAATATAGGAATACAAGCTACTATTATTATAATAAATAAAATTCTAATTATCATATTTTTCATTTGATATTACCCTCTTTCAGTAATATTTTTTATTTATGATGAATTGCAAATAATATTGCGACACTTACTCTAAACTAAGTTCGTGCATAAATATTTCAAATGGAGTTTGATAATTTAAACATTTTCTAGGTCTATTATTAAGCTCCATTATATTTTTTATCAACTCTTCTATATCTATCTTAGCTAAATCTGTTTTCTTTGGATAATATTCTCTTAATAATCCATTTGAGTTCTCATTAGTTCCTCTTTGCCATGCTGAATATGGATCAGCAAAATAGAATTCTATACCCATATCTTCAATTTCTTTATAACAAGCAAATTCCTTACCTCTATCTGATGTAAAACTTTTTAAAGCATATTTGGGTAATGCTTTTATTAACTTTTTTACAGCTTCAAGCATTGAATCTTTACTTCTATCCTCCATTGGTAAAGCTATATAGAATCTTGATTTCATTTCAACAAATGTTGCTAAGCATCCTTTGCTTTTACCTCTTGATGATACAACCGTATCTAATTCCCAATGACCGAATTCTAGTCTTTTCTTTATCATTTTTGGTCTTTTTCTTATAGAAGTTCCAATATTAAATCGTCCTCTAGTCTCCTTAATTTTTCTTGATTTTCCTTTTCTTCTAAGTTTACTAATTTCAAATTTAATTGCACCTGTATAAAGCCAATTATAGATGGTTTTAAAACAAACAACACCTTTTAAAACAGTAGCAGAAATTTGTTCGGGAGACCATTTTGAATTCAACTTTTCAACTATACTTTTTTTTAATCGATTATTGATTTTAGTCTTTCTGCCTTTAAGCAAAGCTTTAGACTTATAATCTTTATTTGCTGTTTCAGCTTTATAATTATCTTCGTATCTTTTAAGCTCTCTGGAAATTGTTGAATGGTGAAACCCTAAAATTTTCGATATTCTTCTAGAAGAATATCCTTCTTTGTGTAAAACCTCTATCTTATTTCTTTCATTTAGTGTAAGATATTTGTGACTCATATTAACCGACCTGTGTGTTTTTGTCGTTATTAACATTTTACACGAAGTTAGTTAATATGAGTTTTTATTTTTTGTTTAGTGTCGCATTTAATTTTACAACTTATCAATTATAAAAAATTAATATGTGCCTTTTTATTTAAGATAAAAATAAGCAGAACAAAATTTTAACCCTGCAAACAAAATTCAGAAGAAGAAATTTCTTTTAGGTAATTAAGATTTAACCAATGGATCAAGCAAGCGATGAGATTGATGACAATGGACAAGAGGGACCATGTAAATTATGACATTTGGCAAAAGCAAGACGATATCCAAACAACTGAAGGTAAAGTTTTTATCCAGTACTTAGATGGATTAAGGATATATCTTCATAGGAACAGCCAGCTGGAAATATAAGTCAGACAAAGAAAATTCACAGAAAAAGATTGACGGAGTTATTGCCATAATTATGCACTTGATAGGGCTATTATATGCAGAAATGATACCAGTGAATCTATTTATGATGACAGAAGACTAATTGTTTTTTAACTGGTATAATAAAAAATAGTTATATGAGATGTTATGAAGGTGATTATATGAGAGAAAGCAGACCAGATTTTAAAGATATAAAAACATTTGAAGAATTTAATACATATTATTGGTTTCGAGAAGAACTTTCACAAATTTGTAAATCTCTTGGACTAGAGTGCAGTGGCACAAAAAAGGAACTGAATCATGTTATAGAAGAATATTTCAAAGGCAATAAAATAGAGAAATCTTCAAGGAAAGTAAATAAGAAAAAAATAGACGTAATAACTCTAGATACTTCATTATTTGAATGTGGATTTTCATTCAATCAAAAATTTCGAAACTATTTTTCAGAAATAACGGAAACTAGATGCTTTAAATTTAATGCTGATATGGCAACGGCTTGGCGAAAAGTGAAAAGAAAGAACGATGAAAATTTTACCATTAAAGATATGCTAGATGTTTATTATGGAGAGTCAGACTATGCCAAGTATGATAATTCAGCTTGTCAGTGGAATCAATTTCTAAAAGACTTTTGTACAGATGAATGTAGCAATAATTATTCTAATAAATTAAAGGTTGCAGCTATACTCTGGAAAGAAATCAGAAATTCAAAAAATGAAAAAATTTATTCAAGGGAACTTCTAAAAGAATACGGATACAAAATAGAGGATTACTGTAAGTAAACAACTTTTATTTTGTATAACTGAGACATTTTAACAGTAACTCCTACTTATCGTTAAAAATTATATATCTGTTACCTTATAGTTAATATATGACTTGGCAATAAATTGAAGAGGATAGGAAATATGAATAAGTACAGAAGCATCGAAGAGCAATTTGAAAAACATCGTAATGAAATAAAAGCTATTTCAATGTCAAAATACATGAAAAATAAATTTTTATTTTTTGGTATTGCAACTCCTGAAAGAAGAAAAATCTATAATGAATTCTTGAAAATTGAAAAGAAAAATGGAGTTGTAGATTGGAATTTTTTATTTCAATGCTATAAGAATGAGTATAGAGAATTTCAGTATCTTGTGTATGATTACTTACTTAAAATGAGAGAGTTTTTATTTTATGAAGATATTTCAAAAATCAGGGAATTAATAACAACTAAATCTTGGTGGGATACAATAGATTTTCTTGCACAGGTGATTGGTAACATAGCAATTAAGGATGAAAGAGTGCATCAATTAATGTTAGAGTGGTCAAGTGAAGAAAATATATGGATAAAAAGAACGGCAATAGAATATCAGTTGAGATTGAAAGAAAAAACGAATACTAGAATTCTAGAAAATATTATAATTAATAGTCTTAATACAGATGAATTTTTTATAAACAAAGCGATTGGATGGGCACTAAGAGAGTACTCAAAGACAAATCGGGAGTGGGTAATTAGTTTTATACAAGAACAACAAGATAAAATGGACATATTAAGTGTTAGGGAAGCGAGCAAGTATCTTTAAATTAGAACCAATAATGAGTTTGATTATAATAATTTATGATGACATCAAATATAAGAGTATTTATTAATTGAGATATTCAGGAAGTCTGGAATATGATAACTGACGTAGTAAATTACCGATGGTGCAGAGATTAAAAAAAGCGTTAGAGTGATAAGAATTATTTTATAATAAACTATTTAAGGATAGCCCTACATATTGTTAAAAGGTTCATGTATATTTTTCTATATATGTATAGATTTAGTTGATACACTTAGGAGCAGTCAATTCACGTGGGAAGTAGAAATTACTGCATTGTTAGTAAAATAGTAGGTTAAAATTATGAAAAATTAAAAGAAAACACAAACTCATCATTGATAAAGGAGATAAAGAAGCTACCATAGGTGCATAGGCATTGCTACTGGATTATAAGTTCGTATATAATATTAATTCTTGAGCGGCATTATTGCTTTTCGCAAGTTATTAATGATAAAATAGGCTTAATTAAATCAAGTTATATAAATTAAAAGTTTTAGAGGTGAATTTTGCGCGCATATGAAAATAAAGAGGAACTCAAAGCTGAAATAAATAAGACCTTTCAAAAATATATTTCAGAATTTGATGACATTCCAGAAAATTTAAAAGATAAGAGAGTTAATGAAGTTGACAGAACTCCAGCGGAAAATCTTGCTTA
>NZ_JALEOV010000061.1 GCF_022767005.1 Peptoniphilus sp.
TGTGGAATGAACCTGCAATTGAAGCAAAAACTGTAACTGTTCACATTAGGAGAATTAGAGAAAAAATAGAAGTAAATCCAAAGAAACCAATGTATCTTAAAGTGCAGTGGGGACTTGGTTACAAATTTGAAGATTTGAGGCGAAAATAATGAAAAAAAATTCTTACAAACTTAGCTATTATGCTTTAATAATTTTTGCGATATCACTGATTTCTATGTTATTAAGTATGTTTTTATTTTCTATGGGTTCAGATTCCGATTATAGAAAGATAATGACAGAAAATAGAGTCTCTGATACAATAATGCAATCTCTTAATAATTATGATAATAGTTATAAATTTTTTAACTACGCAGTTAAATCATATAAGTTGAAATACTTTAACACAAATGGAGAAGTAATTACAGATCCAAATATTATTGAAGTTCAAAGGAAAAAGGACGATCTTAAGGAAAAGGGACTTGATCCAAAAAAGTATTTAGAAGACTGGATGATAAATCAACCCGAAATAAAATCTGAATATAAAACTTTTTATTTGACTAATGAGTATGAAAAAAATGAATTCGATCCTCTTGAAATTGAATTAGGAGATAATGACTTTTTAATAACGGGATCTGCTTCTAATAACAATGTAAAAATTGATAAAGTTATTAAAAGTAAAAGACTAGAAGAAAGTAATTATAATTTTTTAGATAAGTTTTTTGTAAAACAATTAAATGAAAATATGACAAATATAAATGGACTGTATAATATTAAAAATTTAAAGTTTGCTTATTATGGTTCATTAGATGATGAGGTCTTTAATGAAATTGAAAGAGATGTATTTAGAGATCAAGTTCAATTTCAAATTGGAATTAGCATTTTAATTGCAACTATTTTAACTATAATATTTTCAGTTTTCATGAACATGGAAAAGGTTGATGAGAATGAAAATTTGAGAAAAATTTTCAAACTACCTATTGAAATTGTTTTAATTCTCTTTGGGATTTTTATGGTATGCGGTTTAGCGATTTCTGGTTTAGGACAAGTTTACTATAATTTGTATGTTTTTTATTTCTTATATTTGATAGGACTTTTAATTATTTCACTTACAATAAATTATTTTCTAATTTTAATAAAAAGTATATTTAACAAGAATACAGAAAACTATCTTGTCAAAAATTCTTTGATTTACAGAATTTTTACTAGTGCACTTTCACAATTTTCTGAAAATGAAAATATAAGAAAGACTAAGATAAGATTTACAACAGTCTACTTCGGGATATATTTGATCCTTCTAATTTTTGCAAGTCTGTTTTCTTCTTTAGTTGGAGGAACAATAATTCCAATGATATTATTTGGAGTTTTCATTTACATTATTCTTCTTAAAAATATTAATGAAGTTATTAGAATAAATAGGGAGTCAAGTGAAATAGTAAAGGGAAATTATAATCGTGAAATTTCAAAAAATGATGGACTCTATGATGGAATAGTTGATAATTTCAACAATATCAGCACAAATTTAGATAAGGCAATAGAAGAAGCGGTTAAGTCTGAAAGATTAAAGACAGAATTAATTACAAATGTAAGTCACGATTTAAAAACACCACTAACTTCTATAATAAATTATTCAGATTTGCTTTCAAAAGAGGATAATTCAGCAGATGAAATTAAGGAGTATTCAAAAATAATAAATGAAAAGTCAAATAAGTTAAAAGTTTTAATAGAAGATTTATTTGAAGTTTCAAAGGCAACATCAAACAATATTGAGTTAGACAAACAAGAACTTGACTTCAATTCACTTGTGGCACAATCCATTGGTGAATGGGAAGATAAGATTGCTGAAAAAAATATAGAGATAATTTCAAATCTTCCAGAAGAAAAAGTAATGATTGAAATTGACGGACAAAAATTTTCAAGGGTTTTAGATAACTTATTTTCAAATATTTCAAAATACGCCTTGGAGAACTCAAGAGTATATGTAGATCTCTTTAACAATGATGGTACTAAACTAACTATTAAAAATATTTCTAAATATCCTCTAAATATTTCAGCTGAGGATCTAATGGAAAGATTTACTCGTGGTGAAAAATCAAGGACAACTTCAGGATCAGGTCTTGGACTATCAATAGCTTCATCCTTTGTGAAAGCTCACGGTGCAACTTTTGAAATAGATATTGATGGAGATTTATTTAAAGTTAAAATAGAGTTTTAAAATAAAGATTACTATGAGATTTTAATAAATTAGTTTAAAAGGATTTTAAATATAAGTGCAGAAGAAAGTTCGGGGGAAAATTATTTCGCCGGACTTTTTTCTATTATTAAAACTTGACAAAAATAAAGCAACGATATATACTCTGGATGAAAATATAAATACTAACAATAATGAACAGGAGGTGAGAAAAATGGAACTATCAAATGGAGAAATAATGGTAATGGAAGTTTTGTGGGAAGGAGAATGCCTAGATGAAAATGGAGAAATTCAAGCACTAGAATTATCCAAAGTATTAAAGGAAAAATATGATTTAGGTAAAACATCTTGCTACACATTTTTTGGCAGGCTCTTAGAAAAGGGAGCAATATCAAGAAGGTATCCGAAATATACAATAAAACCCATTGTCACAAGAGAAGAAGCTTTGCAAAAACAAAGAAAAGAAGCCATAGACAAATTATTTCAAGGTTCCTTAATAAGTTTTTGCAGAACATTTTTAAAAAATAAAAAAATAAGTGAAGAAGAAATTCAAGAGATAAAAAATTTAATTAAAGATTTTGAAAAAGAAAAAAAATGAGAATAGGTATAGCAAGTTCAGAAGTTCTCTATAAAAGTATAAAATCTGTTTTAATATTAATTTTGATTTTACTTTTTAGAAAGAGATTAAACTTAAAAAGCACTAAGGGAGCAAATATTATATTATGGACTCTTATTTTAGTATATTTAATATTTCCAAAAGATATTTTATTTAGTTTAAAAACCTATGAAGCTTCAAAATTTATAAAGACAATTTTTGCACCATCAATTTTTATAAATCAAGTAGTAATAAATATGACATATAAATTCCCATCATTATCAAGACTTAATAGGTTAGTAGGTTCAAGCTTAGTCATTATCTACATAGTATATCAATTTATAAAATTTAAAAAAGTTATAAGTAATTCTGTTGAATTAAAAGATAGGACTTATTTAAATAAATCCCTAAAAAAATTTAATTTAAAAAGAGAAGTAAAACTTTATATAAATGAAAAA
>NZ_JALEOV010000072.1 GCF_022767005.1 Peptoniphilus sp.
TGGATTTGTAAATGTAGAAAATACAAAATATAAAAAAGATTTGGCTAGAGTTTTAACAACAACAGTATGCCCAAAGTGTCATGGGACTAGATTAAATGATGAAGTATTAAGTGCGAAAATACAATATAAATCAATAGCTGATTGCGCAGATATGATGGTTAATGATTTATATAATTTTTTGGATGGCATTGATGATGAAAGTGTAGCCATTATTATTTATGAATTAAAAACAAAATTAAGAAATTTATCTCTCGTGGGGTTAGACTATTTAAAATTAAATCAACCAACAAGTACTTTATCTGGTGGAGAATCTCAAAGAATAAAGATGGTTAAATACCTAAATAGCGCTTTATCGGATGTTCTTTACATTTTTGATGAACCTAGTGTAGGGCTTCATCCTCAAGATATTAAAGGTATCACTAATATATTTAAAGAAATCAAAAATAAAGGGAATACTGTTTTATTTGTCGACCACGATCCAGACATGATTAAGGTATGTGATGAAGTAATTAACTTTGGTGAAGGAGCAGGGATTCATGGAGGTAAAATTACTTTTCAAGGCTCTTTTGAAGATTTATTGAGGTCAAATACAGTTACGGCTAAAGCGTTTTTAAAGAAACATATTATGTCATCAGAAAAGAAGCAATTTTCAAAATATTACAAGCTTGAGAAGGTGTCAAAACATAATTTAAAAAATATTTCTGTAAAAATTCCAGAAAATGCAATTACAGTAGTAACGGGAGTTGCAGGATCTGGGAAAAGTACATTAATACGAGAAGTTTTTGCGAATAGATATCCTCAGTCCACAATTTTAGATCAAAGTATGCCACAAACTTCTAGTCGGTCAAATATTGCTACTTACTTAAAAATCTATGATGAAATTAAAAAGGTTTTTAGCAAAACAAATAAGGTTGAAGCATCACTATTTTCAGCAACTGGAAAGGGAGCTTGTCCTGTATGCAAAGGAAAAGGAGTTATTAAGCTTGACTTAGCTTATCTAGGAGATTCAGAAGAAGTTTGTGAAAAATGTCAAGGAAAGAGATTTAACGATGAAGCACTGTCATACTTGTATAGAGGTAAAAATATAAGTGAAATATTTGACTTGACCGTTGAAGAAGCGAAGGATGTGTTTTTCGATAATAATTTGATAAGACACAAATTAGAATCCGTTGATAAAGCTAACTTATCTTACATAAAACTTGGACAAACCCTTGACTCCTACTCTGGTGGTGAATTGCAAAGATTAAAAGTTGCACAAATGCTAATAAATCATAAATCTGAAATTATTATATTAGATGAACCTACAAGTGGATTACACGAATCAGATATTGACAATTTATTGATGCTTATTCATGAATTAGTAAGAGAAGGAAACACAGTAATAATGATAGAGCATAATTTATCTGTCATTAGTCAGGCAGATTGGATAATTGACCTTGGACCTAATGGAGGAAGTCGTGGAGGAAATTTGTTATTTCAAGGTTATCCAATAGACTTTATTGAATGTGTAAATTCTTTTACTGCAAATCATTTGAGAAGATTTTTAGGCATTGATAAATAGTAAATAATTGTAAAAACTACTGGAATTGATATTTACAGAAAAACAATAATTATAAAAATAGCAAGAATAAGTTTTTCTTTAGAGGATTTTTTGAATATATAAAAGGTTCCTTAGCTTAATCTAAATTATTATTTAAATGCAAGGTAAAATAAGATTAGAAAATCATATTTCCAAGAGATTTTTTCTTTTTAAAAACTCAAATGTGGTACAATAAAAATATTAAAAGCAAAATTGATTATAAATTTGGAGGAATAAAATGAATAAAGAAAATAAAAATATTGCCATTCAAGAAACTTATGGCGAAAGATTCCAATACTGTTGGGGTTGCGGTCCTAAAAATCACGAAGGTATGCACCTAAAATCTTATCCATCTGAAGATGGAAGTAAGTGTATCGCAAAGGTTACTCCAGATTCTGTATATACTGGTGGCGTTCCTGCAAATCTTTTTGGAGGAATGATTGCAATGATCTTCGATTGTCACGGAACTGCATCTGCTGCATGGTTTAAACATCACGATTTAGGTCTTGAACTTACTAAAGACACAGTGATAGGTCGTTTCATTACAGCAAGACTTGAAGTTGATTTCAAAAAGCCAACTCCAATGGACGAGGAAGTTACAGTTACAGCAACTGCCGAAGAAATTGGCGAAAGAAAAGTCATTGTAAACATGGTAATGGAAGCTGCTGGAGAAGTTCGTGCAAAGGCAAGGATGGTTGCCGTTGGAGTAAAGGACAATATGTAGTTTAAAAGAGATTGTTTTCAATCTCTTTTTTAAAATTTAAAAGTTTTGAGGTTATTATGGATTTCAAAAACAAAAATATTATAGGCATTTTAATATATTTTGCATCCTTTGTTATTAGCTTTGGTGTTTTTGCAATTATTAAAAGAGTAGAACTAATTCCAATAATTAATAATCTTCTACTTGGATTTAATTTTTTATCTTTTATAGGACTTCAAACTTTTTCATTCTATAAATTGACAAGAATTGAGCTTAATAGATATATAAAAGTTATATTATTGATTTTTCTAACAATTTGTGCTTGTATTGCTTCTTTTTTTATTTTTTTAGCATCTGTTTTTTCGGGAAAAGATGACAGAAGTTTAATTTATGATGGCGAAAAGTATTATGTTTTAAATGTAGGTTGGCTGGATCAAAATTATGAAGTTTACAAGAAAAATTTAATTACTATGGATAAATTGGATAATGATAAACTTGGCGACGTTTTTTGCGATTTAAATAAAATAGAAAATATAGAAACTAGAGAAATTTTAAAATTTCTAATTTATGTCAGAAATGGAATTTCTATTAAAAAAACAGAAGAAAATTTTAATGATCAAAGAGAAGGTCTTAAATATAAAAATTTTTCTAATAATTTTTCAAATAATGTAGAAAATAAAAATGAAATTTTAAAAAATTTTAAGATTATAGACGCAATAAAAATTAAAAGTTCGGACTATGCAATAATAGAAGTGGATCATGCAGGGGCGAGAAGCCGCTGGTTTTTTATAAAAATATTAGGCAATAAGATGAATTTTATTTCTGAATTAAAAGAAACAAGCCCAAGAGTTAATGGAAAAGTTGATAAATATGGATACATTTATTTAAATTTTAAGGATGTAAATGGAAATGAAAATAAATACATTTCTAAGGACGGTGGAATTTTAACACTTTAAAATAAAGGAAAAGTGTTGCTATTATTTTTAAACTATTGCAATATTTTGCGAAAAAATATTATTGATTGGTTAAATTGAAAAGATACAAATAAGAAAGACATTTTTGTACATAGACATTATACTGACGATAATATTTACTCTATCTATTTTCACAATTACATTAACTTGATAAAG
>NZ_JALEOV010000108.1 GCF_022767005.1 Peptoniphilus sp.
TTTAGTACCATAAATAGTGTAAGAAAGGAAGTAATTCCTATCTTGCACTATTTTTGTATAATGAAGAAGTAGTATGACGAGTCTCTTTTAGGGTTAAAACATCCGACATAAAAACTGTCAACCACCTCTTCATTATTCATATTCGGTTAAGCAGGTTGGGCAAAACGTCCGTGTCACAAGCTAAAATGAGTGTAATGGTGCAGGTAGAAACTACAAAAGAAAAAAGAAAGAAGGAAAACCATGATATCTGTAGGAATAGACATATCAAAGGATAAAATTACAGTTTGTGCATTAGAACAAGGAAGCAAAATAATCTGGAAACCATTTGATGTTTACCTAAACAAAAGTAAAGTCGAAGAATTATTAAAGAAACTAGAAAAATTAAAAGAAGTAAAAATAACGATGGAAGCAACAGGAAAATATCATATACCAATACTTTATGAATTAAAAGAAAGAGGCTACTTTGTAGCAGTAATAAACCCATTAAAGATGAAACAATTTTGCCGAGCCTTAAACTTTAGAAAAGCAAAAAATGATAACATAGACGCAAAACAAATAGCAGAATATGGACTAATGTATTGGAAAGAATTAGAAGAATACAAGGTAGATGAAGAAAACTACAGAGTTTTAAAAGAATTAAACAGAAGCTACCAACATTACATGGAGCTAAGAATCAACCAAATGAACTACATAGATCAAATAACACATCAAACATTTCCAGGCATAAAAACACTAATTCCACATAATTCAGGAGACTTTTCAAAAGACAAACTATTAGACTTTTTAAAAAAATGGTGGCATAAAGACCTAGTATTAGAAAAAACAGAAGAAGAATTTGTAGAAGAATATAAAAGATGGGCAAAAGAAAAGAGATACCATCCAAATGCAAACAAAGCAAAATCCATTTACAAATTAGCAGAGGATAGTATCTCAACACAACCTTCCCATAACTCAAAAATAGAAACAAATATAAGAGAAGGAATAAACCTGATAAAACAAATAAATCAGATTCTAAATAGCATTTTATCACAAATGATAGAAATATCCGAGCCCTTAGAAGAATATCAAGAAGTAAAAAAATTCTCAGGCATATCAGACAAATTAGCAGTACAAATAGTAGCAGAATTTGGAAACCTATCAAAATTTAAAAACAAAAAAAGCCTAATATCTTTTATTGGAATAGACGCACCGCCATATGAATCAGGAAACTTTAAAGCAGAACAAAGGAAAATAAGTAAAAGAGGAAACGCAATACTAAGAAAAGTAGGCTACCAGGCAATGAAATGTATGATGAGTGCTAAAAATCCAGAAAACGAAATATATAATTACATGATAAAAAAAGAAAAAGAAGGAAAAGCCAAAAAAGTTTGCAAATTTGCAGGCTTAAACAAATTCTTAAGAATCTACTATGCAAGAGTTATGAGTTCAAAAGACGAGAAAAAAGAATTAAAAGTAGCATAAAAATCAAAAAAATATATATTAACTAGCCGAAAACAGTTGGCTTAATTGTTATGCTCAAATTTAATTAATTAACAAATAATAAAATAACCTGAAATTAATTTCAGGTTAAACTTGACTTTTGTTAGCAG
>NZ_JALEOV010000063.1 GCF_022767005.1 Peptoniphilus sp.
CAGCATCATATCCATTTTCAGATGTTTTAGATTCTTTTTTTATATCAATGTTCTTTGAAGGAGATTCTTTAAGTTTTCTTTCTCTTGCAGTGGATTTTGCTTGGACACTACTTTTTTCGTATTCTTCAATATTTTTAGAAATTTTTTTATCCACTTCAGCAATAATATTTTTGAGTTCGTCAGTAGTGTCAATGCCATCAAGGGATTTTGGATTAAATACTCTAGTGTGTTCACTTGTTTTTTCAACTTTAGCAGTATTTTCTTTTTTTATTGATGAATTTGATGTAATATTGACTTTTACATCTTTTAAATTGTGACCACAGGAAGCACAAAAGTTGTCATCTCTAGAGACAGGATTCCCACATTTTGGACAAAACAATGTAGCACCTTCTTTCATTAATTCTATTAAAATATTATAACATATTTTTTATGACGGACAAATCTTTTATGTAGTAAATAAAAGATTAGAAAAATCATTTATAAATTTATGTAAAAAAAGAAGCCTCGAAAGGCTTCCTTATAAAAGTTAAGCTAAAATTATTTTGCTTTTTCTTCAGTTTGAGCAGCATTAGTAGTTGCTTCATTAGTTTTAGCTTCATCAGCTTTAGCGTTTATTTCTTCTTTAGCTTTTTCTTCGTCAGCTTTTACGTTAGCTTCAGCTTCTTTAGCATTAGCTTCAACTTTAGCTTTGTTAGCTTCAGCTTGTTCTTCTACTGCTTGGTTTTTAGCGTTAGCAGCTTCTTCTTTTTTGTTGTTAGAACCTTGGCATGCTACCATACCTAACATTAATACAGAAATCATTCCAACGCTTGCTATTTTCTTTAAATTTTTCATTTTAATAAATCCTCCTATTTGAAACACATTGTTTCTTGATTTGCTTATATGATATATTTAGTATGTGATAATTGTGTGAAGATGATGTTAAAAATTTTGGAAATCAGAGAAAAAAGAATTTGCAAAAACTTTAAAAGTAATTTAATAAAAAATTTTTTCATGTATAATTATTTTAGGTGAGAAAATGTATAAAGCATTATATAGAAAATATAGACCACAGACTTTTGATGAAATGTGTGGTCAGGAAGCAGTAAAAGCTTCACTAAAAAATCAGGTAAAAACAGGAGAAATTAGTCACGCATATATATTTCAAGGTACTAGGGGAACGGGAAAGACTTCTGCTGCAAAAATTTTATCTCGTGCAGTAAATTGTCTTCATCCAGTTGATGGAAATCCATGCAATGAATGTGAAAATTGCAAACAAATTTTAAAAGAATCAGTTTTAGATGTAGTTGAAATGGATGCTGCAAGTAATAATGGAGTAGATGACATAAGGGAATTAAAGGAAAAAGTAATTTATCCGCCTCAATCTCTTAAGTATAAAGTTTACATAATAGATGAGGTTCATATGTTATCAAAGGGCGCCTTTAATGCACTTTTAAAAATATTGGAAGAACCGCCAAAACATTTGATTTTTATACTTGCAACTACAGAAATCCAAAAAATACCAGCAACTATTTTATCTAGATCTCAAAAATTTAATTTCAAAAGAATATCCATAGAAGAAATTACAGAGAATTTGAAAAAAATTACTTCTCTTGAAAAAAAATCCTGCGATGATGAAGTTTTTACACTTATTGCAAAATCAGCTGATGGTGCAATGAGAGATGCACTTTCAGTTTTAGATCAACTTCTTACAAAAAATAAGGAACATATAACGCTGGAAGATGCAATGGAAGTTCTAGGCATATCATCTTCGGAATTATTATTTTCACTTTCAAAGGCATTGGTAGAAAAAAATGTAAGTGAGTCACTTTTTGCAATTGATGAAATTTATAAAGAGGGAGTGGAATTCAATACTCTTGCTTCACAAATTTTGAGCCATTTTAGAGATCTTTTACTTGTAAAAACTTTAAAAGATCCCAATAAAATTGTCTACACAACTTATTTAAATGAGCTTAGAGAACTTGCTGCAAAAGTTGATCTTGAGGAACTTTTAATAATTATTGATATTTTAAAAAATTTATCAGTGGAAATAAAGTATGCAGACAACAAGCGTGTTGTATTTGAGATGAATGCAATAAAAATTTGCAATAGAGTTATTAAAGATGATTTAGCACTTAGAGTTAAGGCTTTGGAAGAAAAAATTAATTCCTTTGACGATGTAAATTTTGCATTAAATTCCTTTAAAGATTTTTCAAAGGACATTGTCAATAATAATTCAGTTAAAACAACAAATGTTGAAAATCAATTAAATAAAAGCATTGTTAATGATATGAAAAGTGATGCTAATATAAATGACCTCAAAGATAATGCTTCAATTGAAAAATCAAATCAATCTGATATAATAGAGGACAATGGTAAAGTTCATAATGAAGGAGTAATTATAACTCTTGAAAAAATAAATAGTGATTGGCAAAAAATATGTCAAGAATTAATTTCTAGAAAATATAATGGTTTCGGTAGAAATATTGCCTTTGGAAAACCAATGAAGTTTCACGACAATATTTTAGAAATTGTATTTAAAGAAGAGCATGAGTTTTTTTATAACTTTTGTTCTGATTCCGAAAGAAAAAATATTTTACCAGATCTTTTAAAGGATATCTATGGCATAGATATTGATGTTAGGATGAAGTTACAAAAAAGTGGTATAGACAAATTAGAAGAAATATTTGGAAAAAATAATATAGAAGAAATTTAGGAGGAAATATGGCTAGAGGTGGATTTAACGGCTTCCCAGGCGGAGGCGGAAGAAATAATATGATGAAACAAATTGAGAAGCTTCAAAAACAAATGGAGGAAATGCAAGAAAATTTAGCAAATGAAGAAATTTCTGCGACTTCTGGAGGCGGTGCAGTTTGTGCAACTGTTAATGGAAATAAAGAACTTATTTCTATTAAACTTGACAAAGATGCAGTTGACCCAGAGGATGTTGAAATGCTTGAAGATTTAATTGTAGCTGCAGTAAACGAAGCTATGAGAAGTGCTGAAAGTAAAATGAATTCTCAAATGGGCAAATTAACTGGTGGATTAAATATTCCGGGGCTATAAGATGAATAAAGAAGTTGGTCCTATTGAAGACTTGATAAAAAAGTTGAATAGACTTCCTGGGATTGGTTCAAAAACTGCTCAAAGGCTTGCTTATTACATTATTGGACTTGATGAAAATGAAGTGGAAAGTCTTTCAGATGCAATTCTTTCCGCTAAAAGAAATACAGTTAAGTGTTCCATTTGCATGAATTATGCAGATAGTGACCCTTGTGAAATTTGTTCTGACAAGGCAAGGGATGATTCAGTTATTTGTGTAGTTGAAAGCCCAAAAGATGTCGAGGCAATGGAAAGATCTCTTAGTTTTCGTGGAAAATACCATGTCCTTCATGGAGTAATATCTCCCTTAAAGGGCAAAACTCCAGAAGATGTCAAGGTTAAAGAATTAATTGACAGAGTTAAAAGGGGAAATATTAAAGAGATAATAGTTGCAACTAACCCAACAGTTGATGGCGACGCAACTGCAACTTATATAAAAAATGTTCTAAAAGACTTTGACATTACAATTTCAAGAATAGGATATGGACTGCCTGTTGGAGGCGATCTTGAGTTTTATGACGAGATAACAATTCAAACGGCAATGGAAAATAGAAGAAGACTAGATTAATTTTGGGACTTTGTCCCAATTTTTTCTTTTAAAATTTTTAGAAAGGGGAAAAGTTTGTCTAATAATAAAAATAATTTTAATAAATACATTCCCACAATTCTCTATGTAATTTTGGCGATAGTAATTTTTTATGTAGTTGCAATATTTTTAGTTCCCAAATTAAATAAAGGATCTGATATAAAGGAAACTGATTATGTATCCTTTGTAAATATGATCAACAAGGGTGAAGTTAAGAAGGCAGAGGTAAGAGACAAAACTATTGCCTTTGAAGTAGAAAAAGACGGAAAAAAGATAAAATATCAAACCAATAGGATGTACGATCCAAATTTAGTTGATAGACTAGTTAATAAAGATGTAAAATCTGCCCAAGTTTATAAAGCTGAGATGAACCCAGTATTGTCTTTTATAATTTCAACAGTAGCTACCTTTGCAATTTTTATTGCTTTTTGGCTATTTCTTTCAAAATTTATATTTAAGAGAATGGGCGATGTTGGTCCAATGAATTTTGGAAAGAGTGGTGCAAAAATTTATGTGGAATCAACTGATGGAATAAAGTTTGAAAATGTGGCAGGTCAAGATGAAGCAAAGGAAGCTTTATCAGAGCTTGTAGATTTTTTACACAATCCAAAAAAATATACAAAAATCGGAGCAAAATTACCTAAGGGAGCACTTTTAGTAGGACCTCCAGGAACTGGAAAAACTCTTCTTGCAAAAGCTGTGGCAAGTGAAGCAGAAGTCCCCTTCTTTTCAATATCTGGTTCAGCTTTCGTTGAAATGTTTGTAGGTCTTGGCGCTGCAAAGGTTAGAGATTTATTTAAACAAGCTGTGGAAAAGGCTCCTTGTATAATTTTTATTGACGAAATTGATACAATTGGAAAGAAGAGAGATGGAGCTGGATTTTCAGGAAATGATGAGAGAGAACAAACTCTTAACCAACTCCTTTCTGAAATGGATGGATTTGATGCAAAGGCAGGAGTGGTAATTCTTGCTGCAACTAATAGACCTGATTCTCTTGATCCAGCTTTATTAAGACCGGGTAGGTTCGATAGAAGAATTCCTGTTGAACTTCCAGATTTAAGTGGAAGGACAGCAATTTTAAAGGTACACGCTAAGAATATAGAGAAAGAAGATGGCATAGATTATGACAAAATCGCTCGTGCAACTGCAGGAGCAAGTGGCGCTGATCTTGCCAATATGGTAAATGAAGGAGCCCTTCGTGCAGTTCGTGAAGGCAGAGATAAAATGAGTGAAAGAGATTTGGAAGAATCTGTGGAAGTTGTCCTTGCCGGTTATGAAAAGAAAAATGCAGTTATTTCTCCAAAGGAAAAGAGAATTATAGCATACCATGAAGTTGGTCATGCTCTTGTAGCTGCAAAGCAAAAGGATTCTGCACCAGTTCACAAGATTACAATTATCCCAAGGACTTCAGGTGCATTGGGTTATACTATGCAAGTTGATGAAGAAGAAAAATTCCTTATGTCAAAGGAAGACGCAATTAATAGCATAGTAACTTTAACTGGAGGAAGGTCAGCTGAAGAATTAATCTTTGGCATAAGAACAAGTGGTGCTTCAAATGACATTGAAAAGGCTACAAAAATTGCCAAAGCAATGGTAACTAGATTTGGCATGACAGATGAGTTTGGTTTTGTTGCACTTGAGTCTATGACAAACGCCTATCTTGGTGGAGATACTTCACTTCAATGTTCACCACAAACTCAATATGAAATTGATGAAGCCGTTCAAAAAATTATTAGCGATGCCCATGACAAAGCTCGTGAAATTTTAAAAGAAAATATTAAAGCACTTCACGCAATTTCAGAATATCTTTTAAGACAAGAAACAATCACTGGCGAAGAATTTATGGACATTTTGAAAGAATATGACAATAAAGAAGAGCAAATTGAAATTCAAGAAGAAACTCAAGATAGTAAAGTAGATAATAGTGAAGATTAATATTTTAAAATCTTATTTAAGATAAGAATATAAGCTTGTTAAATGTAGAATCTTTAATACTAATTATATTTAAATAATATTTGTTTATAAAAAGGATTTTTCTTATAAAAGAAAAGTCTTTTTTAGATTATTTTGATTAAAATTAATAATAAGGGTAAAAAGAAAATAAATAAATAAAAGAAAAAGGGGAGAAATATGATTTTTACAAATGCAGTTGTGCTGTCAGTAATAATTTTGGCAGCTCTATGTTTAGCTAAAGTCCCTGTATTTTTTGCACTGATGATTTCAGGCATATCTGCAGGACTTATCTCAGGACTTGGAATTTCTGAGACAATGAAAATTTTAATAGGAGGAATGGGTGGAAACGCTGAAACAGCACTTAGCTATATTCTTCTTGGTTCACTTGCCTATTGTATGGAAGAGACTGGTGCAGCAGCTATAATGGCAAAAAAAATTGGTTCACTAGTCAAGGATAATAAAATTTTATTATGCGCTATCATTATAGTAATTGCAATTGCCGCAGAAACTATAATACCAATTCACATTGCCTTTATTCCAATTTTAATACCGCCGCTTTTAGCTCTTACTAATAAGATTAAAATGAATAGAAAGATGCTTTCTGTTTCTTTTGGATTTGGACTAAAAGCACCTTATATCGCAATTCCAATTGGTTATGGTGCAATATTCCACGGTTTAGTAATTGATTCCTTTGCAAGAGCAGGACTTACAATTACAGATAAAGATGTAACTGGAACGAACTGGATAGTCGCATTAATTATGTTTTTAGGTCTATGCGCAGGTTTAATATTCTTTATGAAGGATAAGGAGTACGATACTAAAAGTGTTGAAGGAAAAATAGTTGAAGTTCCCGAAAAGTTGGAAAAGAAACATATAATTGTTCTTTTATCAGGAGTAATAACTGTTGTCGTTCAAATATTTACGAAATCACTTCCACTTGGAGCTTTAGTAGGATTAATATTTGTAGTTGTAACTGGAGTAGTAAAGTGGTCAGAGATGCAAAAAATGCTTGACGGTGGCATTAATATGATGGGATTTATTGCTTTTGTAATGTTACTTGCAGCAGGATACGCTGAAGTAGTTAAACAATGTGGAGCAGTTGATGATTTAGTTCAAGTAGCAACATCTTTCTTAGGAGGGTCAAAAATTGTAGCATCCTATGTAATGATTCTTTTAGGACTTATGATTACTCTTGGAATTGGAACTTCATTTGGTACAGTTCCGATTATTTCAGCAATTTATGTGCCAATTGCAATGAGCCTCGGATATTCAATTCCAGCAACAATTTTACTTGTGACTATTGCAGCTGTTTGTGGAGATGCAGGTTCACCAGCATCTGATACAACACTTGGACCTACATCTGGTCTTTCAGTTGATGGTCAACATGAACATATAAAGGACACTTGTATACCACAAATTTGTTTTTTTGGAGTTCCACTAATTATAATAGGTGGATTTGTTACAACATTAATTTAAAACTAAAAAATAAAAGAGACTTCTGCGGGGTGTACAGAAGTCTCTTTTATTTGTCAAAATATAAGTAAAGGATGTAAAATAATTTTTATTATCTTACTAAGTATATTATAACTCCATATCAGCAAAAGTAAAGAAAAATTTTATAATGCGAATTATATTCCACATTGTGAATTACAATGAATATAAAATTATAATAAATTTGTTTTAAGAATTCTTATCTTTTTGGCAATCAGGGCAGATGCCACGAAGTTCTACTATATGATTTGTAACAGTGTAACCTGTTTCCCTTTCTGCAATATTTTCAAATTCAGAAATTGGACAATTTTCTATGGCAGAAATTTTCCCACATTTATCGCATACGATGTAATGTCGGTGTCCCATATTTGCAAATTCAAAATAGTAAAGTCCATTGTGATATAAATTCTTTTTTAAAATATTTTTTTCAGTGAGTTCGTTTAACATTCGATAAAGGGAAGTGAAGCTTGGCAAAGATTTTTTATCCACTGCTTCATAAATTTCTTCAGTATTCATTGGTACATGGGAACTGTAAAGTAAATTTAGAAGTGCTAATCTTCCC
Organism: Peptoniphilus sp.; assembly: GCF_022767005.1. GTDB lineage: Bacteria > Bacillota > Clostridia > Tissierellales > Peptoniphilaceae > Peptoniphilus_A. The sequence goes on from NZ_JALEOV010000063.1 coordinate 7,674, forward strand.
TTAGTTATTTTCAAATTATTTTTCCTTAGTATATCTTCAAAGCTTTTCAAAAAATCACCCGCTTTCAATGTTTAATATTATTATATCAAAATTTATTTAATTTCAAAAATTACTTTAATAATAAATAATTAGTGCTATAATAATTAATGGAAATCATTATTATTTAGGAGGAAAAAATGAAAAATATTAAGAAAATTTTATTTTTATTAGCAGGAATTGTTTTATTTTCAGGCTGTTCCAAGGGTGCGGATATGAAAAATTCTACAAAAGAAGATACAAGTAAGGAAGGTCTAAAGGTATATGCTTCAGTTTATCCAATGTATGATTTTGCAAAGAAAATTGCTGGAGACAAATTAGACGTAGAAATGGTAATGCCACAGGGAATTGAACCTCATGGATGGGAACCAGATTCTAATGCAATTAAAAATCTTGAGAATGCAAATATGTTTATCTACAATGGTGCAGGTCTTGAATCTTGGACAGACAAAGTTGTTAATTCTTTATCAAACAAAGATTTAAAAGTTGTGGAAGCATCAAAAGGTGTTGAACTAATTAAGTCAGCTCATGACGAAGATGAAGAAGAACATGAACATGAAGAAGTTGAAAACAACAAAAACCACGATGCAGCTAAAGAAAACAACAATCACAGTAATGAAGACGACCATGATCACGAAGATCACGAGCATGGTCCAATGGATCCTCATGTATGGATTTCACCAAAGAATGCAAAAATAGAAATGGAAAACATAAAAAATGCTTTTGTTGAACTTGACAAAGAAAATGCAGATTATTATGAGTCAAATTACCAAAAATATGCTAAAATGTTAGATGAACTTGATGCAAAATACAGTGAATCTTTAAATAAACTTCCAAACAAGACAATTGTAGTAAGCCATGAAGCTTATGGATATTTATGTAAAGAATACGGTCTTACTCAAATTGGTATAAAGGGTGTAAACGCAGAAACTGAACCTGATGCAAAGAAAATGGCGGAAATAATTAATTACATCAAAGAAAATAAAATTAAAACTATTTTCACAGAAGAATTAATTGATCCAAAAGTTTCAAAAATTATTGCCGATGAAACTGGATGCGAGGTAAAAGTTCTTTCGCCAATTGAAGGCCTTAGCGAAGAAGAAATTAAAAACAATGAAGAATATTTTAGCATCATGGATAAAAATTTAGAAAATTTAGTGGGTGCTTTAAAATAGTGAAGGAAAAATTGTTAGAAATCAAAAGTCTAAGTTTTAAATACAGTGATGAATTAGTTTTAGATGACATAAATTTTGATGTTTATAGGGGCGACTACATCGCCCTTATAGGTTCTAACGGTGCCGGAAAGTCGACATTAGTTAAGCTGATATTAAATCAACTTAAACCACTTACCGGCACCATTTCTTTTTATACAAAAAATGGATTAAAGGACATTGGATATGTTCCACAACTTTCTATTCCATCAAGCTTGGAATTTCCAATAACTGTAATGGAACTTTTATCTCTTGCACTTTATCCAAAGAACAAGGGATTTAAAAGATTAAAGGAATACGACAAAGAAAAAATTATCAATGCTTTAAATCTTGTTGGCATGGAAAAATACAAGGATAGACTTTACACAGAATTATCTGGAGGACAAAGACAGAGAGTTTTAATTGCAAAAACACTTGTGGCAACACCCGAATTTTTAATTTTAGACGAGCCAATGACAGGAGTAGATAAGGAGTCCAAGGATTCATTATTTCATCTCTTGAGTCATATAAATAGGGAACACGAAATTACAATTCTAATGATCACACATAATCTTGAAGAAGTTGAAGAAAATGTAAACAAAGTTTTTGAGATAAAAGACGAAAAAATTAGGGAAGTGAAATAATGGAAATTTTTCAGTATTCATATATGATTAAAGCGCTAATTGTTGGAGCATTTTTGTCAATAATTATTCCGTGCATGGGAGTTGTAGTTGTAAACAAAAAGATTTCAGTGATTGGAGATGCACTTTCTCACGTTTCCCTTGCTGGTGTAATACTTGGACTTATTACTTCAATTTCACCAGTGCTTGGTGCACTTTTATTATGTATAGTTGGTTCAATTTTCCTTGAATATGTTAGGAAAAAATTTCCTGGTTATCAAGAAATTTCCACTGCAATTTTAATGAGTACAGGAATTGGTCTTGCTTCACTTTTTTCTGGATTTGTAAAGACTAGTGCAAACTTTGAAGAATATCTTTTTGGTTCAATAATTGCTATTCCAGAATTTGATTTTTATTTAATTTTAATAGTTTCAATAATTGTATTTATTTTATTTTTCTATTTATTTACAGACCTCATGTATATTTCCTTTGACGAGTCTTCTGCAAGACTATCGGGAGTAAATGTAGATAGAATAAATTTGATTTTTATGATTTTAATCGCAGTTACAATTTCTGTTTCAGCAAGAACTGTTGGGATTTTAATCATATCATCTCTCATGGTAGTGCCAGTAGCCTGCGCAATGCAATTTAAGCTAGGCTATTTAAAGACGACTATACTTTCGTCTATCTTCGGTTTTATTTTTACAATAATTGGACTTGTATCATCCTTTTACATTGGATTGAAACCAGGAGGAGCAATAGTATTAATTGGAGTTTTATTTTTGACGATTATACTCTTAATAAAGAAAAAATAAGAGTGAGGATTTTGATAGATCTTCACTCTTTATTTGTACGCTTAAGCGTGGAAAAACAACCAGCTATGCTGGTGGTAGGAATAATAGATTCAGCTTCAAGCAAAAAACCTCCCACGATATAATGATTAAGTTACAGGCAGTAGCATAATCAAAATCAGGGAGGTATCCAAATGGATAAAAATAGTTTATCACATACAACTTGGAATTGTAAATATAATATAGTATTTGCACCGAAGTATAGAAGACAAATCAAATAAAACAAAGAGGAAATTTATTTTAATTATATTTATAATCCAAGATTATATAAACAAATGAAAAAAGCAAAAACAATAAAAGCTATAAAAGTGCAGAGGTATGTGAGAATATAGTATTCTTTTTTAAAGGATTTTTTAAAATCAGAAAATCCTAGCTTTCCAAGTATGACAGGGAAAAAGGGTAATAAAATAATTAAAAATTGTCTAAATAAATAATTAGAATAATCGCTCATATAATCACCTCATGTTAATTATACCATATTTTTGTTAATGTGCAATGATATTTAGATAAAGTGAGAATAAAAATATTTTAGCTTAAAGCTAATAAGATTCTTTATTTATAGGCATCTTTGTTTTATTATAGAGAGAGCAAGGCATAGGAGTGTTTTATGAAAATTCAAGTTAAAGAAAATAATTATACAATAGATATTGTTTATAAATGTGATGAAAAGTTAAGGAATTATTTATTTCAAAATAAAGATGCAAAATATTTAGTAATAACTGATGAAAATGTCTATAATCTTTACAGTGAAAGATTAAAAAATATTATGTATGGATTAAATTTTTATATTTTCAAATTTCCTGCAGGAGAAAAGTCTAAATCCATGGAAAATTATATAAATATTAATAAGTTTTTGCTGGAAAATAATTTTAACAGAGGAGATATTATAATTGCCTTTGGTGGCGGAGTTGTAGGTGATATTTCTGGATTTGTCGCAGCAACATATTTAAGGGGAATTGATTTTATTTCTGTGCCGACAACGTTACTTTCCATGATTGATTCTTCAGTTGGAGGCAAAAATGGAATTAACTTTATGAATTTAAAAAATCAAATAGGTACTTTTTATTTTCCAAAATATGTTTACATTGATTACAGCTTTTTGGAAACTTTAGACCACAGAAATATTAACAATGGACTTGCAGAAATTTTTAAATATTCTGTGCTAAAAGATAAAAATCTTTTTGATTATTTAAAGTCCTGTGACAAACTCAATTATGAAAAAATAATTTATAAATCTCTAAATATTAAACTTGATTTTGTGAAAGACGATGAGAAAGATAGGGATAAAAGACAAAAATTAAATCTTGGTCATACTATTGGTCATGGAATTGAATCTATCTCGAATTATAAATTAAATCATGGAGAGAGCATTGGAATTGGAACAATTTATATGGCAAGGGCTGCTTATAAAATGGGCATTGCAGAAAGTGATTTTTCAAAAGAATTAATTTTAGCCTTTAAAAATCACAATCTTCCAACAAGTTATGATTTTGATACAGATGAGATTTTAGAGATTTTAAAACACGATAAAAAGATGAATAAAAACCTCATAAATGTAATTCTTCCAATAAAAATTGGCGAAGTAATAAATAAAAAAATCACTTTTGATGAACTAAGAGAAATTATTGATTTGGGTAAGGAAAATGAATAGAGTTGTTGAAAATAAAAAACTTTCTGGAGAGATTTCGGGGATAACATCAAAATCCTATGCACATAGGGCTATTTTTTGTGCGGCAATAGCAAAGGGAAATTCAATAATTGAGATAAGCGACCTTTCAAAGGATATTGAAGCTTCAATAAATGTAATAAAATCTTTGGGAGTTGAAGTTATAAAAAGAGAGAATAAGTTTTATATAAATCCTCCCAAAACTTACAAAAATCAAGTAACCTTGGATGTAAATGAAAGTGGAACTACTCTTAGATTTTTACTTCCAATTGTTGCTACACTTGGCATTGATGCAAAAATTATAAGAAGGGGAAGTTTAATTAATCGAACAAATTCAGTTTATTTTCATGAATTTCCAAAACACGGTGTTGATATTTATGAAAAGGACGATGCTATTTTTGTAAGAGGAAAACTAAAAGACTATAACTTCACACTTCCAGCAAATATTAGCTCACAATTTGTTTCAGGCTTCATGATTGCATCAGGATTTTATGGCGAAGATTTTAAAATTAAAATTACCACAGAAATGGAATCAAAACCCTACATCGACATGACAATTGATATAATGGAAAAATTTGGAAGTTGTGTAATAGAAGGGGAAAGGGAATATATTTGCAGGGGCAAATTTAAGGCAATAGATTATGTTGTAGAGAAAGATTGGAGCAATGCTTTATTTTTCTTGGCAAGTGGCGTAAAGGTCAAGGGATTGGATAAAAATTCTAAGCAAGGAGATAGAAGAGCGATTGAAATTTTTAGGGCTTTGGGATATGAAAATATCTCAAAAGAGGATTTTCAATTTAAAAGAGTTAAAGCTCCAGAGAAAAAAATTATTATAGATTCTAAAAATATGCCTGATGCAGTTCCTATTCTTTCAGTGCTTGCTGCAGCATCCAATACAGAGACAGAAGTTGTAAATATAAAAAGGTTAAAATTAAAGGAAAGCGACAGAGTAAAGAGCACAGTTGAGATGTTAAATAATTTAGGAGTAGATGTTAAGCTAAAAGAAAATTCATTTACTTTTAGGGGAATAGAAAAATTTAAAGGTGTAAAAATTGATTCACATAAGGATCACAGAATTGCAATGGCAGCATCTATTGCAGCAACTTTTGCAGAAGGTCCTATTACAATAAATAACAGCGATTGCGTGGAAAAATCATACAAAAACTTTTTTAAGGATTTTAAATCTTTGGGAGGAATTTCATATGTCTTATAGTTTTGGCAAAAATTTTAAAGTAACTTTATTTGGTCAATCTCATTCTAAGGAAATAGGTATTTTAATTGAGGGAATAAGTGCAGGCTATAAAATAAATAGAGATTTAATTGCAAAAAATTTAGATAGAAGAAGACCGGGCAAAAATAAATTTTCAACGGCTAGATGTGAACTGGATGACTTTCAAATTATAAGTGGCGAAGTTAATGGAATAACTTGTGGTGCTCCTCTTACTTTTGTAATTGAAAACAAGGACCAAAGAAGCAGCGACTATGAAAATTTAAGAGACCATCCTCGCCCATCTCACGCAGATTATCCAGCTTATGTAAAATATGGTGGATTTAACGATATTAGAGGTGGAGGACAATTTTCTGGCAGGATTACGGCTCCAATTGTAATCGCTGGTTCTATTGCAGAAGATTTGCTATTAAATAGAGGAATAAAAATTTTTTCAAGAATAAAAAGTATTGGAACTGTAAAGGATGTCGATATAAATTTTAATGATATTGATGAAGAAATTTTTTATGACTTAAAAAATCAAGACATGCCAGTTTATGATAAGTGCTCAAGAGAAAAAATGAAAAGTGAAATTTTAAAAGCAAAGGAAAGGGAAGATTCCATTGGCGGAATTGTGGAAACTTTTATTTTAAATATGCCAACGGGAATTGGAGAACCCTTCTTTGATTCAGTTGAGTCAGTTATTTCTCACGCAGTTTTTTCTATTCCCGGAGTTAAGGGAATTGAATTTGGAAGTGGATTTGAAGCTGCAAAAATGACGGGCAGTAGTCATAATGACGAATATTATTATAATGATGATGGAGAAGTTAAGACAAAAACAAATAATCATGGCGGAGTTATTGGTGGACTTACTACATCTATGCCAATTATTTTTAGAACTGCAATAAAACCGACTAGCTCCATTGGGAAAACGCAATATACAATATCATTAAAAAATAAAACAAGGGAAAAGTTAAATATTCATGGAAGGCATGATCCTTCAATTGTGCCTCGTGCATTAGTTGCCATTGAAATGATTTCTGCAATTGCAATTTTAGATTTAGTTATGGAAGGTGAAAGATGAAAAATTTAGATGAATCGAGAAAAACATTAGATCAAATTGATTCACAAATTGTAGATCTTTTAGAAAATCGAATGAAGATTTCAAAGGAAATTGGAATTTATAAATTAAACAACAATTTAAATACAGAAGATTCATCTCGTGAAGATAAAATTATAAAAAAACTGGAAAATAAAATAGCTCCCGAATTTAAAAATTCTATAAGACCAATTTACAGTGAAATTTTTAGTGAAAGCAAAAAAATTATTACAAAAGTAAAAAATGAAAATTTTAAGTATGGTTTAATTGGAGAGAACTTATCTCATAGCAAATCTAAGGAAATTCACGAACTATTTGGAAAATATAATTACAATTTAAAGGACTTAAAAAAAAGTGACGTTGAAAGTTTTTTTGAAAATAAAAATTTTATCGGCATAAATGTCACAATTCCTTACAAAGAAATCTCGATGAAATATTTATACTATGTAGATGACCTTGCAAGAGAAATTGGTGCAGTGAATACTATTGTAAATAGAGCCGGAAAATTAATTGGATACAACACAGATTATTTTGGATTTGATTATAGTTTAAATCACTTTGATATAAATATTAAAGACAAAAAAGTTTTAATTCTTGGAAGTGGTGGAGCAAGCAAAATGATACAAAAACTTGCAAGAGATAAAGGTGCAAAAAGTGTAATTGTGATAAGCAGAAGTGGCGAAAATAATTACGAAACATTAGATAAATTTAAAGACTACAATATTTTAATTAATGCAACACCTATTGGAATGTATCCAAATAATATGGAGTGCAAAGTTGATCTCGATAAATTTCAAGATTTAGAAAGTGTAATTGATTTAATTTATAACCCACTAAATACAAAATTAATTTTAGATGCAAAAAGACTTGGATTAAAAACTATGTCTGGACTTTTGATGTTAGTTGTACAAGCTTTTTTTGCAGCAGAATTATTTTTAGATGAAAAACTAGACAAGTGTTTAATAAAAAAAGTCTATTTAAAGTTAAAAAGGGATATGCAAAATATAGTCTTTGTTGGAATGCCATCTGCTGGCAAGACTACAATGGCAATGCTCTTGTCAGAAAAATTAAATAGAGAATTTTTTGACACAGATAAATTAATCGAAGAAAGAGAAGGAAAAATTCCTGAAATTTTTAAAAACAAGGGCGAAAAATATTTTAGAGAAGTGGAAACTAAAATTTTAAATGAGGTTTCAAAAAAAACTGGGGTAGTAATTGCGACTGGCGGCGGCACACCTTTAAAAGAAATAAATAGAGATTTAATTTTGCAAAATTCTCTGGTAATTTATTTAGATAGAGATTTAAAAAATCTTGAAACAGAGGGAAGACCTCTTTCTAAAAATTTAGATAATCTTAAAAAAATGTATGAAATTAGACATAAAATTTACGAAGATATTTCTCACATAAAAGTAAAAGTAATTGAAGATAAAGAAAAAAATTTAGAAAAAATTTTGGAGGAAATCAAAAATTATGAAAATTTTAGTAATTGACGGCCCAAATATAAATATGCTTGGAATTCGTGAAGTGAATATTTATGGAAGCAAAAGCTATGACACTTTATTAAAATTATTAGATGAAGTTGCCCTTGAAGAAAATATTGATATAAAACACTTTCAATCAAATTATGAGGGAGCAATTGTCGATGAAATTCAAAAAGCCTATCAAAAAATTGATGGCATAGTTATAAACGCAGCTGCCTATACTCACACAAGTGTTGCAATTTTAGATGCTCTTAAATCTGTGAGTATTCCAACAGTTGAAGTTCACATTTCAAAAGTTTCAGAGCGTGAAGATTTTAGACAAATAAATTTTATTAAGTCCTATGCGATAAAATCCTTTGAAGGATTTGGCATAGATGGATACAAAAGGGCAATAATATATCTAAAAAATTATTTAAAGGGGCAAAAATGAAATCACTTATAATTGATAATTACGATTCTTACACATACAATCTTTTTCAATTAATTGGAAAAGTTAGCGGAGTAGAGCCAATTGTAATTAAAAATGACGAGATGACTTACGAAGAAATTTTAGATTTAAACTTTGACAATGTAATTATTTCTCCAGGTCCTGGAAGTCCAGAAAAGGAAAAAGACTTTGGGGTGTGTAAAGATATTATTGAAAAATTAAACAAGCCAATTTTGGGAATTTGTCTTGGACATCAAGGAATATATTATTACAATGGTGGAAAAATTTTAAAAGCGAGAGAGCCAATGCACGGCAGACAAAGTGAAGTAATTCACAATGGCAAAAATTTATTTAAGGGAATAAAAAATAATTTTAAAGTAACAAGGTACCATTCCTTAATTTGCGAGGAGAAAGAACTTGAAAATATAAATATTGATGCAAGGACAAGTGATGGCGTTGTTATGGCAATTTCTCACAAGAAAAAGCCAATTTATGGAGTTCAGTTTCATCCCGAGTCCATAGCAAGCGAATGTGGAGAACAATTAATAGAAAATTTTATAAATATTTGTCAAGAATTTTATAAAACAAAGGAACTTTATTATGAAATAATTGATAAGAGTTTTGACACTCAAAATATTTATGACAAAATTTATAATTTTTATAAAGGAGCTCTTTGGCTAGATAGCAGCAAGGTAGAAGAAGGACTTTCAAGATTCTCTATCTTTGGACTTCAAGGACCTAGGAGTCATACACTTAAATACGATGTTGATAAAAAAATCGTAGAAAAATCCTTTGAAAATTCTTCAGAAGTAGAATTTTATAGTATAGATATTTTTGATTTTTTAAAAGAAAATCGAAAAAGGTGGAGTTATGATGAGTCTCTTCCCTTTGATTTTCAATTGGGATATATTGGTTACTTTGGTTATGAATTAAAAAAAGATACAGAAAATGTAACAAACAAATATTCCTATGGATATCCCGATGCCTATTTTAAATATTGCGATAGAGCCATAGTTTATGACCATAAAGAAGAAAAATTATATTTTCTTTCCTATGTTGATGACAAAAATTGGATAGATGAAATAAAAAATATTTTAGAAAAAGAAATTGAAATAAAAAAAGATGATAATACAAAAAAAGATTTTCCAAAATTAAAATTTGTAAAGGACAAAGAAACTTACATTAATGACATAAAAAAAATAAAGGAATTAATTCGTGAAGGAGAAACCTATGAAGTATGTCTAACAAATAGACTAGATATTTTTGATAAAATTAATGGAAAAAAATATTATGAATATTTGCGAGAAAAAAGTCCTGGACAATACAGTGCCTACTTGCCCTTTGATGAAATAAAAATTGCGTGTTCTTCAATGGAAAGATTTTTAAGGGTAGATAAAAATAATTTTGTTACCACAAAGCCAATTAAAGGCACTATAAAAAGAGGAAATTCTTTAGAAGAAGATCAAAAATTAATTGAAGAGTTAAGAAACGAAGAAAAAACAAAGTCAGAAAATCTTATGATTGTAGATTTACTACGCAACGATTTGGGTAAATTTTGTGAAATTGGTTCAGTTGAAGTGCCAAAATTAATGGATGTGGAAACTTATAAAACTCTGCACCAACTTGTTACTACAGTTTCTGGAAAAATTAAAGATGATGTTGATATAATAGATGTGTTGAAAAAAACTTTTCCAGGTGGATCAATGACAGGTGCTCCTAAAAAAAGAACATTGGAAATAATAGATGAGTTGGAAAATTATCCACGAGGAGTTTATTCGGGAACTATTGGATATATTTCAAATAATTCTACAATGGATTTTAATATTGTAATTAGAACTGCATTAATTGAAGATGATAAAACTACTATTGGAGTTGGTGGAGCAATTATTATTCTATCAGATGAAGAGGAAGAGTTCGGCGAAATTGTTTTAAAGGCAAAGGGCTCACTTCTTGCACTGCAATCTTATTACAATAATTTTGACAAAATAGATATTGAGGGAAGCAAAGGATAATGAAAGATAAATTAAGTAAAGGAAAAATTGTAAAAATTAAAGATGTAAAGGTGGGCGGAGGCAAGCCTATTATTATAGCAGGCCCTTGCTCTATTGAATCTCGTGAACACATCGTTGACGAGGCTTTATCATTAAAAGAAATAGGAGTAGACATACTTCGTGGTGGTGCCTTTAAACCAAGGACAAGTCCCTTTGACTTTCAAGGTCTTGGGTTTGAGGCAGTTAAATATTTAAAGGAAGCGTCAGAAAAAAGCAATCTTCCCATAGTAACGGAAGTATTAAGTGAAGATCATGTTGAGAAAATGAAAGATTATGTAGATGCCTTTCAAATAGGTTCTAGAAATATGTATAATTATGCTCTTTTAAAAAAAGTTGGAAAAACAATGAAACCAATAATTTTAAAAAGAGGATTTTCTGCAACTTTAAGAGAATGGGAGATGGCTGCAAAATACATTGAAGCGGAAGGAAACGAAAATATAATTTTTTGTGAGAGAGGTATAAGGACTTTTGAAACTGAACTTAGAAACACATTAGATCTTGCAGGAGCCTATACATTAAAAGAAAAAACTGGCTATCCCGTAATTGTGGATCCAAGCCATGGCACAGGTAAAAGAGAACTAATTTTCCCAATGGTAAAAGCTGTGCTTGCACTTGGACTTGATGGAGTGATGATTGAAGTTCATCCAAACCCTGATGAAGCAATGAGTGATGCGGCACAAACTATTGACTATAAGACCTATGAAAGAATTGCAAATTATGTAGGAGAATTTAATGAAAATAGAATTTGACGATGGATTTTCCTTTGGGAAGGGTGCCTTTGAAACTATAAAAGTAGTGAATGGTCTCCCTTTGTTTTTAGATGCTCATTTGAAAAGGCTTAAAAATTCTTTGGATTTTTTTGAAATAAAAACTGATATTGATAAAAAAAAGATTTATGAATATATAGATAAATCAAATAATAAAAACTTTGCTATGAAACTAATTATTTCAGATAAGAATTTTATTATTACTTCAAGAGAAGATAATTATAGGAAAGATAATAAGTCTTATAAACTGAAAATTTCCAAAGTCAGAAGAAACTCAACTTCAAAGATAATTTATCACAAGAGCATTTCCTACTATGAAAATATTATAGAACATAGATGGGCCGTAGATAGTGGTTATGATTCAGCCTTATTTTTAAATGAAAGAGAAGAAGTAAGTGAAACTTCTTTCGCCAATATATTTTTTGTAAAAAATGATAAGATTTATACGCCAAAGGTTTCATCGGGACTTTTAAGGGGAACAATGCGAGAATTTTTGATTAAGAATTTTGAAATTATTGAAGATAAAATTTACGCCAAGAATTTAGATAGTTTCGATGAGTGCTTTATTTCAAATTCACTAATGGGTGTTAGGAATGTAGTTTCCATTGATGAAATAAAATTTAAAAGTAACGAGAAGACAAAAACAATACAAGATTATTTAAAAAAATTTGGATTTTAAAATTTTTAGACTGGAGATTGCCAGTCTTTTTTTACGCTTAGCATAAAAAAACCACCGGTTAAGCCAGTGGTTATGATTTGCACATTTTATATTTTTTATTTTTGTAATAAAACCAAAGGATAATTAAAAAATATATCCCAGTTATAGAGAACAATAAAGTTTGCTCTAAAAAAAGCGCTATAAAAGCCAAGTAAAAATCTTCAGCCAGCAATAAAAGCATATGATCTGGATTAATGTCTAATTTAGAAATTAAAACCATTGGAATTATGTTTAGTGCTGATATTATAATTAAGTAAATGTAAATACTTTCGTGAATTTTATTGAAATACACATGGTCAATATGCGTTAAAGCTAATTTAAGTGAACAATAATAAAAAACATATAAAAGTATTGTAATTATCTTTTTCTTATTCATAAGTAGGTTAATTAATAGGAATAATTAAAAAAGTTGAAAATCATTAATATTTATATTTTACAAAATTTTTCCTAAAAATTGTACACCTCCTTAATACTGTAAAAATGAATTGATTAAAAATAAAAAAAGTCTTATTTTCAAGTAATACTAACATAAGTAGTTTTATTTTTCAATGAGAAAAATATTAGCACTAACTTATTAAATAGATGAAGAAAAGACTTTTTTGTTGTAAAATTAATATAGATGAAAAGGTGATTTTATGAAAAAAACTAATGCAATGAGAATTCTTGAAAGTGAAAATATAAATTTTGAAATAATTGAATACTCAACTAAGGACGGAATTGGTGGAGTAGATGTTGCAGAAAAGTTGGGAGAAGACAAGGATAGAGTTTTTAAAACTCTTGTTACAGAAGCAAAAGACGGCGAACACTATGTATTTGTTGTTCCAGTTTCTAGTGAGCTTGATTTAAAAAAAGCAGCCAAGGCATCAAATTCTAAAAAAATTGAAATGATTCCACAAAAAAAGTTGCTTCCACTCACTGGTTATGTCCACGGTGGTTGTTCGCCAGTTGGAATGAAAAAGTCTTTTAAAACTTTTATTGATTCATCAGCTGAAGACCTAGACTTTTTTTATGTAAGTGGTGGGAAAGTTGGCTTGCAAATAAAAGTAAATCCAAGAGAACTCATTTCTGCAATTGATGGAGAATTTTCGGATATTAAAAAGGAGTAAGTATGTACAGAGATATTTATGAAAAATGGCTTGCAAGTGAAAATGTAGATGCAAATTTAAAAAATGAACTTATCGCTATAAAAGATAATGAAGAAGAAATTGAAGATAGATTTTACAAAAATTTAGAATTTGGAACTGCAGGTATTCGTGGAATTTTAGGTGCAGGTACAAATAGAATGAATTATTTGACTGTTGGAAAAACTGCGGTTGCACTTTCAAATTTAATCGAAAATCTTGGTGAAGACGCAAAAAAAAGAGGGGTAGTAATTGGACGCGACATAAGGCATTTTTCCTACGAATTTTCTATTTTGACTGCAAAAATATTGGCAGAAAAGGGGATCACTGTTTATTTATTTCCAGGAATTACTCCAACACCACTTCTTGCTTATTCAATAAGATATTTAAAAACAATTTCTGGAATAATGATTACTGCATCTCACAATCCAAAAAATTACAATGGATTTAAACTTTATTGGGAGAAGGGTTCTCAAATTTTATCGGACATTGCAGATAAAATGGAAGAAGAGTCACAAAATGTTGACATCTTAAATTTTAATTTTACTGGGCTAAAAAAATTAGGCGAATACGAAAATATTAAATTTATTGGTGAAAAAGTTACAAAATCTTTTTACAGAAATACGCTAAAACACACATTGACTGACGATGTTGACAAGGATATAAAGATTATTTACACACCATTAAGTGGATGTGGCAATAAATTTGTGAGGAAAATTTTAGACCTTCGCGGTTTTAAAAGGGTAATTGTTGTTCCAGAACAAGAAAATCCAGATGGAGATTTTACAAATGTCACAAATCCAAACCCTGAAGATATAAGAGCTTTTGATAGGGCAATTGAGCTTGCGAAAAAAGAAAATGCTGATATAATTATTGCAACAGATCCAGATTCAGACAGAGTTGCTGTTGTAGAAATGGATGGAGAAATTTTTAGAATCACGGGAAATCAAATGGGCTTTATCCTTGGCAATTTTATTTTGGAAAGAATTAAGGATAAAAATATTGAAAGGGGAGCAATAGTAAAGACAGTTGTAACTAGTGATTTAATTAAAAAAATTGCAAAAAACTTTGGAGTTGAAGTCTTTGAAACTTTAACTGGTTTTAAAAATATTTGTAATCTTCCAAATATTTGGGAAGAAAATCACGAAAATAATTTCATTTTTGGCTACGAAGAGTCCATAGGTTATGTAATTGGAGATCACATTAGGGACAAGGATGCCATTGGCACGTCAATGATTGTGGCAGAGATGGCAGGCTATTTAAAGAAGAGAAATTTAAAAATAAAAGATTATCTTGAAGAAATTTATAAAAAATATGGATATTTTGAAGAATACTTAGACTCAATTTATTTTGAAGGAAAAGATGGAAAAGTAATCATGAAAAAAATCATGGATGACTTTAGAAAAATTGAGGACTTTGAAAAAATCGGCGAACTAAAGAAAAAAGTTGATTTTATAAAGGATAAAGAAAATCCACAAGATCTATTAAAATTTTACTTTGACGATGAAACTTGGTTTGCGCTTAGACCTTCGGGAACAGAACCAAAACTAAAAATTTACGCTTATGCAGTTTCTGAAAATAAAGAGGAAGCAAAAAAAATAATAAATGCAATGAAAGAAGAAATAATGGAAAAAATTGAGGCAAGTAGGTGATTGTATGATACTATTTTGTGATTTTAATCCAAAAATTGTTAGAGAATATATATTAAATAGCGAGATGGAAAATATTATTGAAAGTTCTAAAATTTATCCAAGTGGCAAAGGAATATATATGTCTCTATTTGCGAAAAAAATTGGCGTGGACTCGGAAGTTTTTATGCTAAAGGGAAGTGGAAGGGGAAGAGAAATTGCTCTTACTCTAAGTAGACTTGGAATCGACATAAATTATACTGCGCTAAAAGACGAAAATGTGGAAGAAGTTATAATAAAGGGCAAAAATTTTGAAAAAAGATACAGGACTAAAGACCCAAGAATTACTATGGAAGATAGAAATGATATTTTAAATTCCTTTGAAAGAGCATTGTATAATAAAAAAATTGCAGTAATTCCAAAAATTAACTTATTTGGGCTTGACGATGAAATTTACGAAAAACTTATTAAAATTTGTTATAAAAACAACACAAAAGTTGCTGTAAATCCAAAAAATCTTGATGCAATAGAAAAGACAAACCCATATATTTTAATGTTTGATAAAGATGACATTGAAAGGGAAAGAAAAATAAATTATACAGGTGAAGTAATTGAATTTAATAAAAAGTTTATAAAATCTGGAACAAAAATTGTCTTTGTAAATAGTAAGAGAGCCACGATTATTTCAACTGAAGATAAAAATTATAGAGCTTATGTAAATAAACAAAAACTAGAGAGAAATGAAATTACAGAGAAACTAGACAGCTCCTTATCCCTTGCAGGTCTTTCCATGGCGATTGATAGAGATTACGATTTTATCACTTCAATAAAACTTGCAATATCCTGTGGAGTGTGGGAAAATTTTGTTGAAAAAGATAAAATAGAAATGAGTGCTATTAAAAAAATAATGAATAGTGTTGAAGTTGAAGAAATTTAGGAGGATAAATGAAGAATTTTCACTTAAAAAGAGAGAATGTTCTTTTTGCCTTTATTGACATTCAAGATAAATTATTAAAGGCAATTTATAACAAAGAAGAAATTGTAAAAAATTCTGCAATTTTGGCAAAAGTTGCAAGTATTATTGGAGCAGAGGCAATTTACACAGTTCAATATCCAAAGGGACTTGGATACACTAATGAAGATGTAAAAGCTCCACTAGAGGACAAAGAAGAATTTGGAAAGCTAAATTTTAATTCTTACGACGATGAAAATATTAAAAGAGAAATTGAAAGACTTGGAAAGAAACAAATTATTATTTGTGGCATGGAAACACATATTTGCATTTTCCAAACAGTTAGAGCACTTTTAGAAGCAGGTTTTGAAGTTTTTGTTGTTGAGGATGCACTTGGTTCAAGGACAGAGAAAAACTCTAAGAATGGAATAGAGCTTCTCCGTGAAATGGGAGCAGTGGTTACAAATACAGAAACAGTATTATTCGACTTAGCAGGCATTGCAGGTACGGATGAATTTAAAACCTTACAAAAACTAATAATTTGACGATGATGAGCTTCCTCCAGAAGCTCTTTTTTGATTATAAACTGTGATATAATTATTTTGGTGATGAAATGAAAATAATTCATGCAGCAGATTTACATTTAAAAAAATTTTATAAGGGAAAACTTCCTCTTGAGATTTCAAATATACTTTTAGAGGATACTTGGCGTGCCTTTAGAGATGTAGCAAACTTCTCAAATGAAGTTAATGCAGATATTTTTTTAATTGCTGGGGATTTATTTGAAAGAGAATTTTTTTATCTAAGAGATTTAAGAAGATTTTTAAATATAATCGAAGGCATTAAAGCAAAGGTCTTTGTTGTTTTTGGAAATCACGATTATCTTTCCAGCGACAATTTATTTTTAAAAGTGGATTTGCCAGAAAATTTATATATATTTAATAGCGAGCTTGATTTTTATGAATTAAAAGATTTAAACACGAGAATATATGGCATCTCCTACGACAATTACAATTTTAAAAAAGATTTTAGCAGCGTTAAACTTGATAAAAATTTTATAAATATTGGACTTTTTCACTCTGATTTAAGGGATGATAGGTATATGCCTCTTGATGAAAAATTTTTAAGAGATTTTAATTATGTTGCACTTGGTCATATTCACAAAAGAGGAAGTATCTTTAGCAATGCCTATTATTCTGGTTCGCTAATTCCACTTTCCTTTAAAGATGATGGCGAGAAGGGAATAATTTTTTTAGATGATGAGAAAAAAATTATAGAATTTAAAAACTTTTCAAAGAGAAAGTTTGTAAATTTAGAAATAAAAATAAATAAGGACATGAATTTTTCTGAAATTTTAAAAAATGTTCAAGATAAAATTTCTGCAGAGGATCTTTATAGAATTATTTTAAAGGGTTCAAGTCATAACAGAATGGAAATCGAAAGTTTTCTTCGAGAAAATTTATCGGCATTTTATTTTGAAATAATTAATGAAATGACAGAAGAAAAAGAACTTGATTATGAAATTAAAGATAAATATATTTTAGAACTGCTGGACACTTTTTCTAATAGCGATATTGAAAGAGATGCACGAGAAATTTCAAAGGATTACATTTTGGAGCAATATTATGGTATTTAAAGAATTGGGAATTTTAAATTTTGGAAAATTTGAAAATAAAATAATAGAGCTTGATGAGGGAATAAATTTAATTTCTGGCAAAAATGAAGGCGGCAAGTCCACAATTGTAAATTTTATAGATGGAATTTTTTACGGATTTAGCCGAGATTCCCTTGCTAGAAAAGTTCGTGACGATATTTTTGAAAAATCTAGACCTTGGAATTCAAATTTTTATAGAGGTTATGTTGTTTTAAGTGAAGGTAAAGAAAATTTTAGAATAAGTAGAGATTTTAACAGCGATGAAATTTCAATTGTAAATACAAATCACGGTGAAGATTTATCCAAGGATGAGAGGAATTATTTGTATTCAAGAATTCCACAGCCGGGAGCCTTGTTTTTTGAAATAAGCAGGAAAATTTATAGATCTAGCTTTTTTATTTCTCAAAGGCTATCACAAGTGGAAGATGATGCAGCAGAGGAATTAAAGAGTAAAATTGATAATTTTTCTGTTTCTCAAGATGAGAATATAGATTTGACAAAGGTTTTAGACAAGATGAAAGATGATCTTTATGATTTAGGATCTAAGAGGCGCAAAACTTCAGAAATTGGAAGAATTTATGCTGAACTTGAGAAAATTACTTCTGAAAAATTAAATTATGCAAAAGTTAGAGAAAGTTATGAGAAAACTGCTGACGATTATAAAGCTTCCAGGGAAAAATTACGAACTTTGGAGGATAATTTAAGAGGTAGAAAACTTTTTGAACTTGAAATTTTAAAAAAGAAGTTAAAAGAAATTGAAGAAGAAAAATCAAAAGAAGATGAAAATTTTGTTTTTTCAGACTTGGAAAAGGCAATTGAAATAAATAGAACTACGGGGATTTATTTAAGTAAACTTGACGATTTAATTTCACAAGAAGGAAATAGTTATGAAATTGACGACGATGTGGAAGAGGATTACAAGAGATTTAAAGATATTAAAGAGGAAATTTCAATTTTAAATGAAAATAATTTTTCTAAAGAGATTGAAATAATTTCTGGGGACATAAAAAATATTGAAAAAAACGTATTAAAATACTTTTTAAAAGTATTATTTTCGGCAATTGTCGGTGTAGGAATAGTTTTTCTTTCAATTTATTTTAAAAAATATTTTTTAATAATTTTTTCTCTTTTATTTTTTACATATTCTTATTTTAGAATTGTAAGATTTAGAGAAAACAAGGATTTACTAAATAGACTTAGAAGTAAACTCATAGATTTTAAGAAAAAATCAATGGATAAAACCATAAAGAAAAGAAATTTTGATAAGGATTTTGCAGAGCTTCTTGAAAAATACGACGCAAGAGATGTAAAGGCATTATCAGAAATTTTAGAAAAGAAAAAGGAATTAAATTTAAAAAATATTTCTAAAAACGAGTACAATGAAAGTTGGAAAGAAAAAAAACATCTTGAAATAGAAAAGACTAAGGAAAAAATTACAAATTATGAAGAAGAACTTAGTAAAATTTTTGAAAAATATTCTGTAAAAAATATAAAAGAACTAAAAAATTTATTTTATGATTACAAGGGTTCTAATGACAAGGGAATAAGTGAGTACAAATACAGAATTGAAGAACTGGAAAAAGAAAATTTAAGGGGTGAAATTTACTCGCAGGATTCCCTAGAACTTATTTCAAAAAACATTAAAGAAACAACTATGGAAATCTCAAACTTGGAGGGAAGCTTAAATGCTCAAGAAGAATCTATGGAAAAACTTAGAACTTTGGAAGAAAAATCCTTTGAGTTAAAGGATAAGCTAAAAGAATTAGAGTATAAGAGAAGTTTAATTGAGCTATCCATAGAAAAGTTTGAAGAATTTATAAAATTAAAAAGAAGGAACACTCTGCCTATTTTAAAAAATAATATTTCAAAATATTTGGAGAAAATGACAAACTTCAAGTACAGTGAAATTTTAATTGATGACAGATTTGAAATAAAGGTATATGATAAATTTGTTGGCAATTATGTTGACTTACATAATCTAAGCCTTGGTACTATTGATCAAATTTATCTCGCCTTTAGACTTTCTATTTCGAAAATAATTACAGACAAAAAAATTCCCATTGTACTTGATAGCCATTTCGATAGTTATGATGATGATAGACTAAAAAATACTCTCGATGTATTAAAAGATGAGGAGCAAGTTTTAATTTTTTCAAGTTCAAGTCGGGAAAGAGAAATTTTAGATAAATACAATTTAGCATATAAATTTATTAAACTTTGAGGTGTATATGATATTCGCAATAGGAGATCTTCACTTCGATTATACAGAAGAAAAGCCTATGGATATTTTTGGAGATAATTGGGAAAATCACGAAGAAAAAATAATAGAAAATTGGAAAGAAGTTGTGCATGATGATGACTTAGTTCTTTTGCCTGGAGATATTTCTTGGGCTTTGAAGCTAGATATGGCAGCTTACGATTTAAAAAGAATTGACGAATTACCTGGAACAAAGATTATTTCTAAGGGCAATCACGATTATTGGTGGTCTTCGCTAAATAAGATGAATAATTTAGGTTTAAATACCATTCACTTTTTGCATAACAATTCCTTTGAGTACAAAGATTACTCTATATGTGGCACGAGGGGTTGGGCTTCTCGTGATTCCTTTGAATTTTCAAAAGACGATGAGAAAATATATTTAAGAGAAGTCCAGCGACTTAAAAATTCCTTGGATTCTTGCGTAAACAAAAAAATAATTGCAATGATTCACTATCCGCCCTTTAATCAAAATTTAGGACCTAATGAATTTTCACAAACTTTATCAGATTATAATGTAGAGAAATGTCTTTATGGACATTTACATGGAAAGGGACACAAATATTCCTATGAAGGAGATTTACTTGGTGTGGATTATAAATTTGTTGCAAGTGACTTTTTAGATTTTAAACTTAAAATAATTGAGGAGGACTAATGGAAAGAGAAATTGAAGTTAAACTTCTTGACATTGACATACTAGATTTTGAAAAAAATATCCAAGCTTTAGGCGCAAATTTTGTTAAAGAAGAAGACCAAATAAATATAACAATTAATTCCACTGCACACAAAATTTATAAAAAGCAGGGTTATCTTAGAATTAGAATTGCAAAATCAGGTGATGAAGAAAAAAAATATTTCACATTTAAAGAAAATATTTCAGACATAAAGGTTAGAGATAATATAGAACATACTACTGAAATAAATAGTGTGGATGATTTAATAAATATTTTAAAATGTCTTGGCTATGATAAATTTCACAAGGGCTATAAAAATAGAAAAAAATATAATTATAAAAATCTTGTAATTGACATAGACACTTGGGATGAAAACACATATCCTAAGCCATATGTTGAAATAGAAGCGCCTAGCATTAATGAAATTTATGCGCTTATAGATGAATTAAAAATAGATAGAGAACACGTATCTACAATGTCCATAGATGAACTTAGAAAATCTTTAAAAAAATAGCGTGACATATATAATTAATGTGTTATAATATTTTTAGCGAATAAGGAGGAAATATGTCTAAGTATAATTATATAAAATGGTTTAATGAAATTGGAAAAAATGATGTAGGAATTGTCGGCGGAAAGGGTGCAAATTTAGGTGAACTAACTAATTTTGGATTACCTGTTCCTCCAGGATTTTGTGTTACTGCAACTGGATACACTAAGTTTATTAAATATGCAGAACTTGATGAAGTTGTAAAGTTTCTAATGGAAGCTGTTGATGTTGAAAATGTTGATGAACTTACTAATGCTTCAAAGGAAATTCAAAAGAAAATTAAGGAAAAGGAATTTGACCCAGAACTTAAAGAAGAAATTTTAAGTGCGTACAGAGAATTTTCTGAAAGCATTGGAGTTAAAGATCCTGAAGTAGCTGTTAGATCTTCAGCAACAGCTGAAGACTTGCCAGATGCATCCTTTGCAGGACAACAAGATACTTATTTACACATTAGTGGCGAGGAAGAACTTTTAAAACACATAAGAGATTGTTTCGCATCACTATGGACTTCAAGAGCGATTTATTATAGAGAAAAACAAAATTACGATCATTTTGACGTTGCTCTTTCAGTAGTTATTCAAAAAATGGTTAACTCTGAAAAATCTGGTGTAATGTTTACGGCAAATCCTATTAATAATAGTTCTGATGAAATGATGATCAACGCAAGCTATGGACTTGGCGAAGCTGTTGTATCTGGAATTGTAACTCCTGACGAATATATTATTGACAAGAAAACTAAAAAAATTATAGAAAAGAATATTTCTGAAAAAGAATACATGGTTATCAAAAATGAAAATGGAGTTGGAACTAGGGTTGTAAATGTTAAAGATGTTTTAGGCGTTGATGCAATTAAAGCAGAAGCACTTTCTCCAAAGGAATTAGATACTTTAATCGAAAGAGGACTAAAGGTAGAAAAACTTTACGGTTCAGTTCAAGATACTGAATGGGGCTTTGATAGAGATACAAAGGAATTTTATTTCTTACAATCAAGACCTATCACAACTCTCGGCGACAAAGAAGAAAAAAGGGAAGAAAAACTAATCACACTTGTCAAGGGGCTTCCTGCTTCTCCAGGAATTGGTAGAGGTAAAGTAAAACTAATTAAAGACATTTCTGAGATCAATCTTGTCGAAGAGGGAGATGTTCTTGTAACGGCAATGACAAATCCTGACATGGTTCCTGCTATGAGAAAATGTGCTGGCGTTGTAACTGACGAAGGCGGAAGAACTTGCCACGCAGCCATAGTTTCTAGGGAATTACAAATTCCATGTATAGTAGGAGCAAAAACTGCAACTAAAACTTTAAAGACTGGGGATATTGTAACAGTTGACGCAGTAAGAGGAATTGTATATGAAGGCGAAGTTCTAAAAGAAAAGGAAGAAAAGAAATCTGAAGATACAGCGGGTGTATCTAGCATTGCAAACTTAGATGAACTTAGAAATCTTTTCGCACCAACTACTGCAACTAAGATTTACATGAACCTTGGTGAACCAGAATTAATTGAAAAATATAAAAATTTGCCAATGGACGGCATTGGATTAATGAGAACAGAATTTATTTTTACAAATATGATTGGCGCTCATCCAATGTATTTAGTGAAGACTGGTCAAGGCGACCTCATGATAAATAAATTAGCTGAGGGAATTTCTAAAGTAGCACAGGCAATTTATCCAAAGAATTTAGTTGTAAGAACTAGTGATTTTAGGACTAATGAGTTTAGAGGTCTTAAAGGTGGAGATGAAGTTGAGCCAATTGAAGCCAATCCAATGATTGGATGGAGAGGTGTTTCAAGATATATTTCTCCTGAATATGAAAAGGGATTTAGGTTAGAGTGTCAAGCAATTAAAAAAGTTAGAGAAGAATATGGACTTACAAATGTAATTGTAATGCTTCCTTTTGTTAGAACTCCTGAAGAACTTAAAGTTGTTAAGGGAATAATGGCAGAAGAGGGACTTGTACAATCTAAAAACTTTAAGATTTGGATTATGGCAGAAGTGCCAGCAGTAGTTCTTCAAGCAGAAGAATTTGCAGAATTAGTTGACGGATTTTCCATTGGTTCAAATGACTTAACTCAACTTGTAATGGGTGCAGACAGAGACTCTGGAATCCTTAACAATATGGGTTACTTTGATGAAAGAAATGATGCAGTCAAAATTGCATTAAAGACAATTATCGATGCAGCAAACAAAAAGGGAATTACTTGCTCAATTTGCGGACAAGGACCTAGTCAATACCCAGAACTTGCAGAATTTTTAGTTGAATGTGGTATCACTTCTATGTCAGTAAATCCTGACACAGTTGAATATACAAGAAGACTTGTTGCAAGTGTTGAACAAAAAATTATTTTAAAGAAACTTAGACAAATGTAATTTATAAATAAAAAGATCTCATTAATGAATTAGATCTCTATAAGTTAAGCTTAAAAATTAACTTGAAGAGATGAATTCAAAATGAGATCTTTTTTTGCAAAAATCTGGCAAATTTCATCAACAGATAAAAAAAATTAAATTAATTTGTCGTAGTCTAAAAAATTTGAGACAAGAGATTTTGTGAATAAAAGTTTTACTAAATCAATTATACATAAATCATCTTTAAACTTTAGAGACTTGTCAATATTTATTTTTATGTCATTATTTATAAAAACAATATAATCTCTATCACTTCTTCTAGGAACTCCAATATATGTGTCAGAAGAAGGAAGACCGCTACCACAGCATTGTTTTGACGTAATATAATCAATGGTTATTTCTTTTGCTTTTTTATCCTTTAAAAATTCAAAAGCATCTTTTGTAATTTTTACTTTCAAATTAATTATCCTTTTTTATTAGAGTTACAAAAAACTCACTTGGCTGCATTGCTTCAATGGAGATATAATTTTCACCATCGAATTTTAAAACCTTACCTGGTTTAAATTCTCTATCTTCATCGTCATTTAAAACAACTTTAATTTCACCTTTAACAATAGTTACAAGAACAGTAAACCCGGGGTGATTATGCTTGTCAATAGTTTCGCCAGAAGCTAAAATTTTCTTCACTAGAGTAAATTCTCTTTCGCTAAAAACTTTTCCAGGCATACTTCCTACATAACCAATCATTTAATCACCTCATTTCTTAAATTTATCTAAATCATGAAAACTTTCTAAATTCAAATCACTATTACTAAGATCTTTGTCTCTTGATAAGTTTTTTGCATCATCTAAATTTTTTTTGATAATTTGATCATCTTCTAGAGTACTTTCTTTTTCAACTTTAAGTTCTTCTCCAGTTACAATGTGATTAATTAAATCTTCAGAAGATTCTAAATCTTCAATTTTGTACTGGGGCATTTCTTCTAAGAAAGTAGAAAGATTTATAGTTTCACTTTCGTAAAGTTTTCTAATAATTTCGTCTATATTTTGTGAATTTTTGCGAACAAGTTCAGACCTAATTTCGCTTAAAATATTTAATTTTTCCAAATTATATTTTTCGGAAAATTTTTTTAAATCTTCAAAGATAATGTCTGTAATAGTTGGGTTTAGCCTTGAACTATTAAGGGAAAAAGTAAGAGGTCCGCGCTCAATAGATTTATTTATGGACATCAATGATTTTGAAAAGATGTCAAATCTTTGATAGATCATATTTCTTGAATTTGCTCTTTTCTCCAATGCTTCATTTAGCTCAAAATCTTCTGTTGCAATAAGAACATAGTCGAATCCCATGAATTTAAAATCTTTTTCTAAAGTATGTTCTTTTAATTTAATTTTTCCATTAGATTCATCAGATTTTTTAATTATATCTGTGGTAAAACTATCTGCAATCATATAAATTTCTGCTTCAGTATCTAATACAGATTTAAGGGCAGATAGTGCAAGGTAGCCTCCACCTAAAATTAAAATCTTTTTTTCAAAAGTATCAATACTTACTGGAAGAAAACGCATAATATCACTCCTTTATAAAAAAATTATTTACAATATAAAATTATTTACAATATATATGTAACACTTAGCTTAATTATACCAAATATTAAACTAAATTAAGCAAAATATTACATTATTTATAATTTTTCAATTCTAATTATGAAATTTTAATATTTATAAAATTTAACAGGTTAATATATGTTATAATAAAGAAAACACGCTATATAAAAAATGGAGGTTTTATAATGAAATTTAAAAATTTAAGAAGAGTAGCTTCAATTGGACTTGCAACTATTATGCTTGCACCAAGCGCAACTTTTGCTAAAGAATTTAAAGATGTTAAAAAGAATAATAGATATTCTTGGGCTTACAACGCAATTGACATACTAAGTGATAAGAATGTTATTAGCGGGCATCCAGATGGTGAATTTAAACCTGGAGATTCAGTTTCTCTTGAAGAACTTTTACAGCTTATTAAACAAGTGTTAAATCCAAGTGATGAAGAATTAAAAACTGCACGTGAAAAATATTCAAAAATAGCTAAAGAAAATGGAGTTAATTCTTGGGCAGAAGATGCAATATGTTTGGCGCTTCACAGAAATTACTTAAATGAATCTGCATTAAAGAAAGCTTCTGAAAGAGGATTTTTCAAAATTAATCAAAGGGAATATCCAAGTAGAGGCGACATTGCAATTTTCTTTGCAAGAGCTTTAAACCTAGATGCTAAGGGAAACATTAATCTTTTAAGACATAAAGATCAAAACAAGATGAGTGATACTTTAAAGGGGTATTTAGCTTCTCTTGTTGACGTAGGTATTTTCTCAGCCACTGGTTCTGATGGAAACTTTGAAGGAGATAGACCTATTACTCGTGCTGAAACTGCAATAATTACTAAGGCATCTTTTGATTATGCATCAAAAAATACAATAAGTAGTAAGACTGAAAAGAAAAAGGGAACTGTAATTCTTTCTTCAAAACTTAATAATGTTAATGTTATTATAATTGAAACAAATAATCAAAAATTTTCTTTTGACATTGACAGCAACACAAAATATAAATTAAAGGACAAAGACATTAAATTAGAAGACATTAAAGCTGGTCAAGAAGTTGAAATTGAGTATGTAAAGAGCAATAAAGATGATAGAGAAGGTACAGCTAAGTTAATTAATGTAACTAATGCAAAGATTGACATGGTTGGATATGTAAATTCTAAGGGAACAAATGAAATTACTTTAAGATATAGAGATAATTCAGATACTTTAAACTTTAGAACAACTTCAAAAATTTCAACTTCAGATACAAAGACTTTTACTCTTGATTC
>NZ_JALEOV010000095.1 GCF_022767005.1 Peptoniphilus sp.
TTCAAGTACATCAGCAACTGTGTATCCATTTGCCTCAGCAATCAAAATCTTGTTGCCATCTTTAATGTGATAGGATTTTGGTGAAGTAATCATTACCTTCATATCCTTCTTAATCTCTTGATCAACACTTGGACTTACAACATCCTTATTTTTAAGTACTATACCTTCTTTTTCTAAAAATGCACCCACAGTCTTTTCATATGTAAAAACCGTCTTTGTCTTTCCATTAATATTTAATTCAACATCATTTCCTAGAGCTGTGCTAAAACCCATTGTAAGTACTGACACAAAAGCTAGAACTATTAAGATAAATTTTGCATTTTTAAAAATATTTTTCTTATTCAAATAAATAACCTCCATAACGTTACAAAGTTGTAAATTTTGTTACAATTTTGTAACCTCTTCTAACCTCATAAAAGTATAATAAAAAAAAACTATTTTGTCAATTTTTTGTAACCATTTTGTAATTCTTCTTATAAACCTTGAAATTTAGCCATTTAAAATTTAATATTATTTATATATATTTTATAAGAAAAATAAAAAAAGCTCTAAACCTTGAAATTTAGAGCTTTAAAATAAAATATTACATTTATATTACAAGTGCTATTAACTTTTTATTAATTTTTTTATGAAAAACAATAATTTTTGTATTTATTTACAGAATATTTTTTCTTTTTGCAAAATTCAAATCAATAATAACAAAGGTCAAAGACTTATTCTTTCTATAAATCTTCTCGTTATTTTAGCAGTAAACCCCCAAATAATAATGCCTTTATAATCATAAAATAGAACTTCTTCCCTTCCTCTTTTAAATTTGTAATTTTCTCCATTTGGAATCAAATGATAGGGAAAGTCTTCGTTTCTATTTACATTTAAGTCTAACTTGTAGGATTTTGGCTCAGTATCCATAAAAAATTTTAGTGGTACTGTAAAAATTTTTTCAACCTCATCCTTTGATGGACTAATTTCAAAAAAATCTTTCTTTATCTCGCCAATATAAGTGTAAATAATAGCAGAATATGGATTTACTAAAAAATCACCTTCTGAATATATTTCCACATCTTTCTCTTTTATTAATAATTCCTCACAGGTTTCACGAATAGCTGTATTTCTTGGGCTTTCATCTTTCTCAATTCGACCTCCTGGAAAAGAAATTTCTCCCGGTTGATTTCTAAGAGTCAGTGCCCTTTTTTCATACAAAAGATGAATTTCTCCCTTTCTCTTTATCAAAGGTACCATTACGGAAAACCTATTTTTAACATCTAAGGGCATTGAACTTTTTTTCTGAAGTATAGCTCTAATTTTCATTAAGTCAAAATCAGCATTAAAATCCATTTTCAATTTCCCTCATTAATTCTTCAACTGTATAAATTTTATACCTGTCTATCTTCTTTTTCTCTGCTTCCCTTTCTAAAAGTTTGTATAAAAGTTCATCGTACTTAAAATTTTCTGGCATGTCTAGTTCTGCTGCAATCTTTGGTGCATACTCTTCAAATATCCTTCTTACAACTCTATTGTTAATCTCATTGACTTTATCCTTTAAAATTTTGTAAATATACTTTAAACTGTCCTCTTCTTTAATTGGCAAAATATAATAGTCCTCTCCCTTTAGTCCCTTTACAGTTCTAAAGGCATCGAAGTAGCCATTTTTTATTAATTCATCAGCTCTGTTCGTATCAAAACCAAGTGCCGAACCAAGTCTTTTATTTGGCTTAATAATATATTTTGCACGCTCTTCATTTTTTATAGAACTATCAGAAAGTCTTATTAATACAATATCTATGTCATCATCAATCATTTCAATTGGAGCTGGAGATGCAAACCCTCCATCTAAAAATATTTTACCGTGAAGTGGTTTTAATTTAAAGAAAGGAAGATAACAAGATGCAATAATGTAATCTTTAATTTGTCCTTTCTCAATATCCCTTTTAAATAATTTCTCAACTTTTAAATCAGATACATTTACTGTGCAAATGCCAAAATCTATATCTGAATTTCTAAGTTTGTCTTCATCAATAAACTGATCTACTAGTCTAAAAAGTGGATAGGGAGACCTTGTCAATTCAGGAATTTTTATGTCATGACTCCTAAGTTTTTCTACAATTTTCGTCAAAATATCTTGATCTTCTTCTTCAGTTTTAAGTTCATTTACAAAAGAAGAAAAATCTAAATTTTTCCAAGCTTTAAAACATTCGTAGGCATCACCTTGAGCAAACATTGCTCCATTAAAAGCGCCTATACTCGTACCGACAATTTTAGAAAAATTAAATCCCATTTCCACGAGAGCAAAATAAGCACCTACTTGATAAGCACCTCTTGCTCCGCCACCTTCAAGGACCAAACCCCACTTTTTCATTTTACACTTCCAAGTTCAGATGTACAGTGTGGACACCTAGTTGCATCAATTGCAATAGTTGACTTGCAGAAAGGACATATCTTTTCTGTCGGTTCCACTTTTTCTTCTTTTTTAAACTTGCTAGTAACTTTTGAAATTTGTTTAATCATTATAAATATTACAAATGCAATAATTAGAAAATCAAAAACTGATTGCAAAAATACGCCATATTTAACTTCAGCAGTTCCAACAGTAACACTTAAATCAGAAAAATTAACTCCACCAATAATAATTCCAATAAGTGGCATTAAAATATTTTCCACAAGGCTCGATACGATTTTGCCAAAAGCTCCACCTATAATAACGCCAACTGCCATATCCATTACATTGCCCTTAGCAATAAATTCCCTAAATTCTTCCATGAATCCCTTCATGTTCTACCTCCTAATTTTTATGGATTTCTTATTAGTATAAGATACCCAACATTTTAATAAAAAAACCTATTAAGTTATACTTAATAGGCAATCTAACTTTATTAAATTTGTTTTAAAATAATTTTATTTTTATTCAGAAGTTCCATGGCATAATCGTCCACTCTATAAGCTTCGTGATAATATATGGCACAGATGCCAGCTTGAATAAGTGCCTTTGTACAATTTAAACATGGAAAATGAGTAACATAGGCTTTAGCACCCTTTACTGAAATTCCTTCCTTTGCACAATATAAAAGTGCATTCATTTCTGCGTGAATTGTGGCAATGCAATGTCCATCTCTCATGGTATGACCAACTTCGTCGCAATGAGGATTCCCCGTTACAGACCCATTATATCCAGTAGAAATAATTCTGTTGTCAGAATTTACTAAAACACAGCCTACAAAGGCGCGATCGCAAGTGGATCTCGTCGCAACCATTTTAGTTATCTCCATAAAATATTCATCCCAAGATTTTCTCATTTTGCCTCCTTTGCAAGTTTATCAACAAGTTCATTGTACTTCACGCCGCTATGGGCCTCTACTTTTATAAATTTTACTTCTAATTTGTCCTTAATGTCATCGTAAAATTTTTTGTATAAAATCGTTCCTTCTTTATTTGTCTTCCAAAATCCAAGCGCCCAGGATCTTATTCCCTCGTAATCATAATGAAGATAAATTTTTCTCTTTCCAATAGATTCTGCATACTCCATGGCTTTCATGGCACCCTTAATTTCTCCAGAAACATTTCTCATCTCTGAGTCTTTGAAAAATCTCTTAGAAAAGGTATATTCCTCTTCATTATTGAACATATATACCCCATAAGAATGGCTTTTATCAGAATTCCTATAGGAACCGTCAACATATACTATTAGTTCATCCCTTTTAGCCTCTTCTTTCTTTTCTTCTTCTATTTCATTTAAAAATGCTTTTGCATCTTCAAGATTAGAAAATTTTTTAAAGCTTGCGCCTTTAAATCCCATTGTCTCTTTTTTACACTCGTCCCACGTTTTATATATTCCAGGTTTTCTTCCAACTCTTACTGCGTAATAATTCATATTCACCTCAAAATTTGTCATTTGTCAACTATGTCTACTTATTATATAATTAGAAGTAATAAGAAGTCTAGACTTTGGAGGTAAAAATGAACAAAGAACAATTTAATAGAATGAAAAATGGCAAGGGCTTTATTGCTGCCCTTGACCAATCAGGTGGATCAACACCAAAGGCACTTTTAAATTATGGAGTAACTGAAGACAAATATTCTAACGATGAAGAAATGTTTAACTTAGTTCACGAAATGAGAAAGAGAATTATAACTAATGAAGCTTTCACATCTGATAGAATTTTAGCTGCAATTTTATTTAAAGTTACTATGAATTCAAAGGTTGGCGATAAATTTACTGGCGACTACCTTTGGGAAGAAAAGGGTATAGTTCCATTTTTAAAAATTGACGAAGGTCTTGATGAATTAAAAGATGGAGCACAACTTATGAAGCCTTTCAAACATATTGATGAACTTCTTAAAAATGCTAAAGAAAGAAATATTTTCGGCACAAAGATGCGTTCTGTAATCAAGGAACTTAATGAAAAGTCAATAAAAAAAGTCGTAGATCAACAATTTAAATACGCAAAGAAAATTTCTGACGCAGGTTTTGTTCCCATTATCGAGCCTGAAGTTGACATACACGCTAAAGACAAAGCTGAAATTGAAGAAGTTCTAAAAAAATATTTAATCGAAGGGCTTAAAAGCTTAGAAAAAGAAAATTATGTAATGTTTAAATTAACTCTCCCTGAAAAG
Source organism: Peptoniphilus sp. (assembly GCF_022767005.1). Classification (GTDB taxonomy): domain Bacteria; phylum Bacillota; class Clostridia; order Tissierellales; family Peptoniphilaceae; genus Peptoniphilus_A. The sequence continues at coordinate 4,609 of NZ_JALEOV010000095.1, forward strand.
GAAAATCTTTACGAAGACTTATACAACTTTGACCAAACAATTAGAGTTGTCGCTCTTTCTGGCGGTTACTCAAGGGATGAAGCTAATGAAAAACTTAGAAAAAATAAAAATATAATCGCTTCTTACTCAAGAGCTTTAACTGAAGGGCTTAATGTCAACCAAACAGATGAAGAATTTACAAAGATGCTTGACGAATCAATAGGAAAAAATTATTCAGCTTCAGTTGAAAAATAGTTAATTAATTACTTAAATCTCCATTAATTTGGAGATTTATTTTTTCTTTTTTTTATTTTAATATTTAACTTAATAAAACGATTTCATTTTTTTAGTGTAAAATAACTAGTTGATACACAATATTATTGACTTTATTTATTCGATAATGTAAACTATTTCATAGATAATATTCTTATCTATGAGTGCTGACCGCTCATCAAATTTTTATTTTATTAGTGGAATTTTTATTAATTTTACTAATCTGCAATCAATTTTTTGATAACCGGGGTTCTCAATTTGGATACTGTCCGCTAGTCGACTTTTGTCGATGACCGGGGTTCCTCTATAATTATCATTATTATTTATATGGAGGTTTTTTATTTTATGAAAAAGTATCAATTAGACGTACCTACACCACATTCCTACACTTATGTTACTAAAAATTTACCAAATGTAACAGTTGAACAAAGAGAAAGAGCTCTTAAAGCTACTCACTACAATGAATTTGCTTTCCCTGCAGGAATGTTAACTATCGATATGTTGTCAGATTCTGGAACTACTGCTATGACAGATGTTCAATGGTCTGCAATGTTTTTAGGTGATGAATCCTATGGAAGAAACAAGGGCTATTATGTTCTTTTAGATGCCTTTAGAGATGTCTTTGAAAGAGGCGATGATCAAAAAAGAATTATCGACCTTGTAAGAACTGATTGTACTGATGTAGAAAAAATGATGAACGAAGTATATCTTTGTGAATATGAAGGCGGACTATTTAACGGTGGATCTGCACAAATGGAAAGACCTAATACTTTTATCATCCAACAAGGTCGTGCAGCTGAGTCTGTTTTATTTGAACTAGTTAAAAAAATTTTAAACGAAAGAGAACCTGGAAAGACTTACACAATACCTTCAAATGGTCACTTTGACACGACTGAAGGAAATATTAAACAAATGGGTTCTATACCAAGAAATTTATACAACAAAAAACTTTTGTGGGAAGTTCCTGAAAATGGTCACTACGAAAAGAATCCATTTAAGGGCAATATGGACACAGTAAAATTAGAAGAATTAATTGAAAAATTAGGACCTGAAAATGTGCCTCTAATTTACACGACTATTACTAATAATACTGTATGTGGTCAACCTGTTTCCATGGCAAATATTAGAGAATGTTCTAGAATAGCACACAAATATGAAATTCCTTATATGTTTGACGCTGCTAGATGGGCAGAAAATGCTTACTTCATTAAAGTAAATGAAGATGGATACGCTGACAAATCAATCCCTGAAATCGCAAAGGAAATGTTTTCTTATTGTGATGGATTCACTGCATCCCTTAAAAAAGATGGACATGCAAACATGGGCGGCGTTCTTGCCTTCAGAGATAAAGGATTATTCTGGAAAAAATTCTCCGACTTTAACGAAGATGGCTCAGTAAAAACTGACGTTGGTATTTTATTAAAGGTTAAACAAATTTCTTCTTACGGAAACGACTCTTATGGTGGAATGAGCGGCAGAGATATTATGGCACTTGCTGCTGGACTTTATGAAGCTGCTAAGTTCGATTACCTTGACGCTCGTGTAAAACAATGCGAATACCTTGCACAAGGATTCTATAAAGCTGGAGTAAAGGGCGTTGTACTACCTGCTGGTGGTCACGGAGTATATATCAATATGGATGAGTTTTTCGACAATAAGAGAGCTCCAGAAACTTTTGCTGGTCAAGGCTTTTCTGTTGAATTAATAAGAAGATATGGAATAAGAACTGCTGAACTTGGAAACTATTCTATGGAATACGATCTAAAAACTCCAGAACAACAAGCTGAAGTTGCTAATGTAGTTCGTTTTGCAATAAACAGAAGTCAACTTTCTAAGGAACACATGGATTATGTAATTGCAGCTGTAAAAGCTCTTTACGAAGATCGCGCTACTATTCCTAATATTAGAATAGTAAAGGGTAAGAACCTTCCAATGCGTCACTTCCACGCATTCCTAGAAACTTATGAACCTTCTGAAGATGAAAAATAATGAACTTAATTAAAATTTAATATTAAATACCCCTTGCAAAAAGGGGTATTACCCTATTTAAGGAGAATAATTATGGATAACAACTTAAAAGCTCGCGATGGTTTTAAAAGTAAATGGGGCTTTATACTTGCTTGTATAGGCTCTGCAGTTGGTATGGGTAATATCTGGAGATTTCCTATAATGGTTTCAACTTATGGCGGCATGACTTTCTTAATTCCTTACATAATATTTGTTGTGCTTATAGGTTCTACTGGAGTAATTTCTGAAATGGCTCTTGGAAGATCAGCCGAAGCTGGTCCAGTAGGTGCTTTTGGTAAATGTACCGAACTTAGATGGAAAAGCAGAAAAATTGGAGAATTTATCGGACTTATCCCTGTAATTGGTTCTCTTGCACTTGCAATAGGTTACACTTGTGTAATGGCTTGGATTTTTAAATATACTTTCCTTTCACTAACAGGTGGACTTTATGCAATGGGGCAAGATATGGATGTGATTGGTGGAACTTTCGGACAAACTGCCTCCGCCTTTGGTGCAAACATTTGGGTTGTAATAGCAATTCTCGCAAGTTTTGCAATTATGGTAATGGGAGTATCTGGAGGAATCGAAAAAGCAAATAAAATTATGATGCCTGCATTATTTATCTTATTTGTTGGACTTGCAATATATATTTTCACACTTGATGGAGCTTCAAATGGGTATAAATACATATTCACAGTAAACCCCGAAGGATTAAAAGATCCGAAAGTTTGGATTTACGCCTTTGGGCAAGCCTTCTTCTCACTATCAGTTGCAGGAAATGGAACTGTAATTTATGGATCCTACCTTCCTAAGAATGAAAGTATACCATCATCTGCAAGAAATGTTGCAGTATTCGACACTATT
>NZ_JALEOV010000088.1 GCF_022767005.1 Peptoniphilus sp.
TTTGCCTCATCTTTATTTGTAGGGTCTTTGTCAAATTCCTTGACCTCTACATCTTCGTTGTTAATATAATGTACTTTGTCATTTTTTATATTGTCGTAATCATCTATTTTAAAATTAGGTTCGCCTGAATATGCAAAGATACTCGCAGGAAAACTTGTCAATAAGATAAGTAGCGCCATAAAAAATGCCAAACATCTCCTATTTATTTTCATAAATACCTCCCTTTAATTTTTAATATTTGAGTATCATTATAATATACAGATGTGTTACGTCTAAAATTATTTTATTTTTTATTTATATTATATGATACTCTGAATACATTTATTATACTACATAATATTAAAAAAATTCATTAATTAAATAAAGAAATTTTATATTTAAGCTAATTTTTATTAAAATTGTAAATTAAAGTTATAATATGTATTAAAAACTAAAATAATAAAGGAAAAAGATTAATCTAAATCAAAAATTAAATTCAATTCAATATCTTTCTATAAAAAGCATTTTGAAAAAAATCAAAATAGAATTGACTTTTATGAAAATTTTCATATAATAAAATTAAGTATTTAGATATTTATCAAAATATTTAAGAGGGTGAATTATGTTTTCTAATACTTTTAAAGCCTTATCTGATCCTGTTAGGCTTGAAATTTTAAATATGCTTAGGAAAAATGGCAGGATGAATGCGGGAGAGATAGCCGATAATTTTGATTTGACTAAGGCTACAATTTCTCACCACTTAAAAATGTTAAGAGAGCAGGATTTGATTTACGAAACTAAGGAGAAAAATTTTATTTATTACGAGTTAAACACTTCAGTTTTTGAAGATATTTTGACATGGATTGTGAAGTTTAAAGGAGGTCAAGATGAAGAACAAGTTTAAATTTGGAAGTGTTAGCATTTATTCCATGATTGCGTCAATTATTATTTTAATATTTTTCAATGCAGTTTTTTACAGTAAAATGCCAGCGGAACTTCCAATTCACTGGAATTTTAATAATGAAGTTGACGCTTATGGTTCAAAGTTTAAGGCTATGATAGGAGTTCCCTTTATTTTAGTTGCCATGAATATTTTCCTTTGCTTTATGTTGGACAATGACCCGAAAAATAGGATGCAAAACAATTTACTCATGACTATTACTAAGATTAGCCTTCCAATTATGATGATTGTAATCTATGTAATAACAATTTTATATGGACTAGGTAGAGAAGTGAACACTGGCGTTATTATTTCTCTATTAATTGGAGTTTTATTTATTGTCATTGGAAATTATATGCCAAAGGTAAAGAGGAATTACACCATGGGAATTAAGCTTCCTTGGACTTTAAATAGCGACGAAAATTGGAGGAGAACTCACAGAATTGGCGGCATCTCATTTATTATTATAGGTCTAACTTTTTTTGCCTATCCCTTTGTTAAAAGTGAAGTTCTAATTTTTGGTGTTGTGATTTTTGCAATAGCTATACCTACAATTTATTCCTTTTATCTTTACACTAGGGGAATTTGAGAGAGTTAAATAAAATTAAAAAAAGTAAAAAAATTGGACTATCACGATGTGGTAGTCCTTATAATTTTCTATTTTTTCTTGAAATTTCTAGTGGGAATTTTTCTCTTTCCCTCTTTACTTTTTCCTTTTCTATTTTAATTACACGCATATTTTCTTCTTCGCCAAGGTCTGCAATTATTTCGCCACTTGGAGATACGCATAGGGAATGTGCGTAGGCATTTTTGGAAAGTTTAGCATCTCTTGCTATGGCAGGAGAAATTATATAGCATTGAGTATCTACTGCACGAGCTCTGTTTAAAAGGTGGAAGTGAACTTCGCCCGTCTTTTTCATAAAAGTTGATGGAACGAAAATTACTTCAGCGCCATAATCGCGGAAACTTTGGAAGAGTTCTGGAAATCTTAAGTCAAAACAAATTGCAAGGCCAAAGATGCCATATTCTGTTTCAAAAACGCCTAGTGTTTTGCCGCCTGAAATTGTGTCGGACTCCTTGTAGCCTTCTATGTCAAAGAGATTTATCTTTGAATATTTGTAGATTTCTCTTCCACTTTTGTCAAATACATAGGCTCTGTTGTAAATTTTTTCGCCACACTTAATTGGAATTGAGCCGCCAATTAAATAGACTTTATTTTTCCTTGCAACTTCGCTCATTTTTTTGTAAGTTTCGCCAAAATCTTCTTCGGCAAATTTTGTGAAGTAAGAATTTTGGTAAGGGCAGTTCCACATTTCTGGAAGGCATATTACATCTGCACCTTCATTTTTTGCGGAAGATGCGTATTTTTCCATGGCTTTTAAATTTTTTTCTTTGTCATCTGTTGCAGACAACTGAATTATCCCAATATTAAAATCTTTCATAATATCCTCGATTATATGATGTTAAAAAAGCCAAGACATAGGACTACTATTCCAAGGACTATTCTATAATAGCCAAAGGGAATAAAGTCGTGTTCACGAACATAGCCAAGGAATTTTTTAATTACTACAAGGGCAACGATGTAAGATATAACGCCGCCAAGTATTATCAAAAACCATTGCCAAGGTGTGAAAGAAAATCCAATTTTTAAAATTTTAAGGGCAGTTGCGCCAAGCATAGTTGGAACTGCAAGGTAGAAGGAAAATTTTGCGGA
>NZ_JALEOV010000100.1 GCF_022767005.1 Peptoniphilus sp.
ATGTGTTAAGCGCGCCGCCAGCGTTCGTCCTGAGCCAGGATCAAACTCTCAATTAAAATTTGTTTTGACTCATTTGTTTATCTAAACTAAACGAATTTCTGGTTTGCTTTGTGATTCTTTTACGAATCTTGATTCTTTTTGAATCTTTTTTATCTTCACACTATTTAATTATCATGTTTCTCGCTACCTTTTGAAGTAGCTTATTTATTATACTCTTGTAATTATTTTTTGTCAAGTATTTTTTTACATTTTTTCAAATGTTTTTTACTTAACTTTTACAAAAGCTTGCTGTATTTGTGATACAACTATTATAGTTTATCATCATACTTTTTTAATGTCAACTGTTTTTTTATTTTTTATCTTAATTTTTTAAAAAAATAACAGCTGCATTTATTACAGCTGTTATATGTTACTACTTTTATTTTTTTCTGTCAAGCATTTTATTATAAATATTTGCTAAATTTTTTACACCGCTTTTACATTATATTTTAACTCTTTAAATCTTTCCATGTCATCTTCTATGCTTATTCCCTTTGTTGTTAGAAGTACACCTGAGATTGCAGCATTTGCTCCTGATTTTAGTGCAGATGTGCCAAAGTCTTCCATTAATGCTCTCCCTCCAGCTAATCTAATTAAAGCTTTTGGAAGAATAAATCTAAATGTAGCACAAGTTCTGTTTACTTCTTCCATAGAAAGTGGTTTGTTATTTTCTAATGGTGTGTTTTTTATCGGGTTAAGTAAATTTACTGGAACGGAGTGAACTTTTAATTTTCTTAACTCTAATGCCATGTCAATTCTGTCTTCAAAGTCTTCTCCAAGTCCTATTAATCCGCCAGAACATATTTCCATCCCTGCTTTTTGTGCTGCTTTGATTGTTTCAATTTTCTGATCATAAGTATGTGTTGTACATATTTCTGGAAAAAATTTTCTTGATGTTTCAAGGTTATTGTGTACCCTCTTTATTCCTGCATCTTTTAGTTTTTCAAAGGATTCTTCAGAAATTATCCCACCTGATATACATACTTTAATTTCTGGTGCTTTTTCATATATTTTTCTCGTAATACTGCACACTTTATCTATATCTTTTGGAGTTAGTCCCTTTCCGCTCGCTACCATTGAGTATCTTGTAATACCTCTGCTATATTTATCTATTGCATCATTTACAATTGTTTCTTCATCTAATAGATCGTATTCTTTTATATTTGTGTTGTAATGTGCTGACTGCGCACAAAATTTACAATTTTCAGAACACCTTCCGCTTTTTGCATTTATTATGGTACAAACATCAAAGTTATTACCACAAAAGTATTCCCTAAGTTCGTCAGCAGCTTCTGTTAGTTTATTATAATCGCTATTATAAACTTCAATCGCTTCATCTCTTGTTATAACATATCCATTTTTTACTTTTTCTTTTAATTCAATAATATCCATCTCTTCAGCTCCTGAAGTAATTATATATTTTGCATGGTTTATTGTCAATCAAAAGTAATTATTAGTTAACATAATATTCGAACACACCAAATTTTATTTTTTGATTCAATTTTCTAAATTTTCTTTCATATTCTGTTACTATATTTTGTGGATACTTATCAAGCTTCATGTCAAAATCTTCTATTAATGTAGAAAATCCACAGTCCCTAAAGTAATCAAGACTCTCTTCGAATAGTTCCAAGTCATCTGTCTTAAAATATATTTGTGATTTTGGTTTTAATATTATTTTATATTTTTCCAAAAATCTTGGAAAAGTAAGTCTTCTCTTTTTGTGTTTTAGCTTTGGCCAAGGATTACAAAAATTTATGTAAATTCTGCTTATCTCGCCTTTGTCAAAATAATCCAAAATATTTTCCGCATTTATCGGCATTGCTCTCACATTAGTTAGCTCTTCATCTAAAATTTTTCTAGTTGCATAAATAAGGGCATTAGTTTCAATGTCCACCATTATATAATTTATATCTTTATTCTTCTTTGCTGACTCTATTGTAAAGGTACCCTTTCCTGCGCCTATTTCAAGATAAATTGGATTGTCGTTACCGAAAACCTCATTCCATTTCCCTTTATTTTCTTGTCCATTGAAAAATACATAAGGATTTTCACGCATTTCAGGAATTGCAAAATGTTTTTTTCTAAGTCTCATAATACTCTCCTTTTTTTGCTTTAAGCATTATAACACAAGTTATACAACTGTCAATAAGTCTTATGATTTTTATCAAATTTTATTTAAATTCCCTATTTTAATTCACATAAAAATAAAAGCCACAGTGGGCTTTTAAAGATTTGTTTCAATTATTTAACAATATTATTTTTATCTACTCTTGTTCTTCCAGTTTTATAGTCTATTTTTATACCTTCTTCAATATTTCTGACAAAAACTCTGAAGTTAATTTTTTTGCCACCATCTTCAATACTGTAAGCTTCCATAATTACACCTCGTGCCACCAATTCATCATCAACAAAAATCGGCGTTACTCTATATCTAACCTTTTTTCCAGTATCTCTTATGTAATTTGCAACAGAGTTTTCAAAGGGAAGCATTCCCTTAGTATTAAATGATCTCGTGCCCGTCATTAAATTTTTCCAATTATCATTTTCTCCCGTCAATTGATACGCAATTAAATGACATCTATTGTAAACTGCTCCGCCATCAACAAATTTATAAAATTTTTGATGCCAACCCGTTGGATAAACTTTTGAAATATCTCCTCTCGGACCTTTTGGCATAGAGCCTGGTCCAATAAGGGCATTGGCTTGTCCAACTCTATTGAGCTCATCTAATTCCGAGTAATTTGAAAAGTCAGGCCCCATTTTTAAATCCTCTTCTGAAAACTGAGGTGGATTTTTATCTATTTTATAGTAGGGACTATTAGCTGTTACCTCATAGTCATTTCCAAAAATATCCAAAAAATTCTCAATTTTATTTAAAAAGTTTCCATTATAATTGCTATCATGTCTGATGAAATTATCATTAGCAAATAAAAATCCGACAAATAAAACAAATATAATAGCAATTACTTTTGATTTTTTATTTTTCTTCAATACTGCACTCCCAAAATTCAAGATAAATATCACATTGCTTTAAACAATAGACAATCCCATAATATCTAATTTTTTAAATCTTAAAAATAATTTTCAAAAATTAAACCCTCTACTAAATTAATATTAAGAGGGCCTTTGCAATCAAATTAAATATTAAATTAAAATTCACAAATTATAATTTTTCCTATTCCCTTTATCTCAATCTTTTCACTTTCAAGATAAATTGCAGAAAATTTTTCAAAAACTTTTCCTTCCACTTTTAAATCGGCATCGTAATTAAATATTACTGCTCGATTTTTTGTGGCAAATTCAAAATTATTGATATTTAGGGCATACATTTTTGCATCAAGTCCCTTTTTGTAAATCAAGTTAAAATCTCTAACATCTCCCGATGATTTTGTCTCATCATCTCCATTAAAGAATAAAACTTCAAAGGGGTTTAATTTGAATTTTTTGTCAGAAGTTTCTATATTCATCACATTGTCAATTGGTGTGATGTATCTGTTGAATCCTGTGTAAGGCGTGTAATTTGAAACTTTTTCGTTGCAAGTTGCGCTGGAAATTCTAAAATCGAAGTTTTTTTCGCTAACGCTTGCATCTTCTGGATATATAAAAACTTCTGTCGTAACTCCAGCAGACCACTTTGAATCTTTAAACTCTTCTTTTTTTAGAAATTTCATTTAGCCCTCCAATAATTCTTTTAGCTTTCCTGTAACTTTATAGTCGACTTTTTGTAACTCAGCTATATTTTTTGCACCAGAAAGCATCATTAACATCTTGGTTTTTTCTATTATTCCGTCAATATATTTTAATGTGTACTCATAACCGCCACGAACGATGTAAGAAAGTATTTCACCACTAATTGCAACCATAGAAGCTCCTGCTACTATACTTTTTACTACGTCCATAGAATTTTTTACTCCGCCTGCAGAAATTATATATAAATCTTTAAGTTTAAGTCTATCTGCTTCTATTAGCGACAAAGCAGTAGGTATCCCCCATGAAAATAAATCTGATATATCAGAATTTGGATCTCTCAAGTTTTCTATTTCAAAAAAATTTGTGCCACCGTAACCAGATATATCCACATATCTAACTCCAACATCATATAATTTTTTTACAGTTTTTGGAGACATTCCAAAGCCAACTTCTTTTACTATAACTGGTACTTCAGATTTTTTTACGATTTCCTCAACATTTTTAAGAATGCCACAGAAATTTCTCTCCCCTTCTGTTTGAACCAATTCTTGTGCAGGATTTAAGTGAATTTGAATTGCATCAGCTCGCAAAAGTTCTACGGCTTTTTTTGCATCTTCGACACTTGAAAATCCACTTAAATTTGAAATTACAATTCCATCTTTTATAATTTCTCTAACTATTTCAAAGGATTTTCTTGAATCTTCATCTTCTAGTGCAATTGTCTGTGAACCAACAGCCATTGGCAAATCAAACTCCAATGCAACATTTGCAAGATTTCTATTTATTTCCTCTGAAAGATTACTGCCACCTGTCATGGCATTAATCATCAATGGGAATTTTACTCTTTTATTAAAAAAATCAACACTTGTATCAATTTCGTCGTAATTTATCTCTGGAATAGAGTCATTATACAAAAAGATATCAGAAAAAAGTGCATCGCCGACATAAGTGGAGCGAAGAAAGTTTTCTATATGTTCTGTCTTTCTATATTTCCTCATTGTATCCTCCTTTAACAAATAAATCATATCATTTTATAATTTTTTTTACAACAAAGGAGTTTTAAAAATACTAGCTCCTATTTTGTTGCCATCATGTCTAATAAAACCATCTTTTATTTCGATGAACTTTCCCTCAGTTAACTCTACATTTTTCTCTTTAAAATAAATCCTATCCTCATCTGTCGCAAAAATTGGTGTAGATTCTTCTTTACTGTAATAATATTGGTATACATCATTTGTTGCTCTAAAATCATTGGCAATTACTTCGTCTATGAACTCATAATTTGAATGTTTTAAAATTGCATCGAAGTGATCCCTTAATGAATAGTTTTTTGTTTCACCTCTTTGCGTCATTGCATTGGCAATATAAATTATGTGAGCCCTTGTATCTCTTAATGCTTCATCTATTCCCGCAACTAAAAAATTTGGAATAATAGATGTATAAAGTGAACCAGGCCCAATAATTACTATGTCTGCATCTAAAATAGCCTTTAAAGCCTCTTTGTTAGCACTTGGATAATGAGGAATCATACTCATTTTTTCAATCCTAGTATTAAGCCTATAACACATTTTTGGAATATAAGACTCGCCCACAACTTTATCCTTTGAAAGAAATTCTGCCACTAAATGAGTCTCATCTAAGGTTACAGGTATAATCTTTCCAGTAACATTAAATACGCTGCTCATTTCTATAAGAGCCCTGTCAAAGGACCCAAAAATATCTGTCAGTGCCGCAATCAAAATATTTCCAACATTTTGATTTTTTAGAGTTCCTGAATTAAATCTATAACTTAATAATTCTTTTAATGTTTCATCAGCATTTGAAAGTGCAATAAGGCATCTCCTTGCATCACCTGGTGGTAAAATATTAAGTTCTTCTCTTAAAATTCCACTTCCACCTCCATCATCGGACATGGATACAATCGCAGAAATATTTTTTGTATAATATTTTAGCCCACGCAAAATAGTGGAGATTCCTGTACCTCCACCAAGAACTGCTATCTTTTTTTCCATAAATTTTTCTCCATATCTCTGTGAGATACATAAGTGGATTTGTATTCCTCTTTTAAAATTCTTCCAATTTCTTCAGCAATTACTACTGACCTGTGAAAACCACCAGTGCAACCAATTCCAATTGTAAGGACTCTCTTTTGCTCTGCCATATAATTTGGAATCAAAAATTCAAGTAAATCAATAGTCTTTTTGATAAACTCTTTTGTAACATCTAATTTCATTACATAATTTTTGACCTCTTCACTTTTTCCATTTAAACTCTTCAGCTCTTTAATATAAAAAGGATTTGGCAAAAATCTAACATCCAAAACAATATCAGCATCCTTTAAAATCCCTCTTTTATAACCAAAACTAGAAACTTCAATGGCAAAATTGTCCTTTTCATTGTAAGATACAAAAGCCATAAGTTGCGTTCTCAAGTTTTTAGTAGAGAGACCTGTTGTGTCAATTACAAAATCTGCGTCTTTTTTTACTTTTTCAAGGGTCTCTTCTTCAAATTTATAACCTTCGACAATGGAACTATTCATAGGATGAGGTCTTCTAAGTTCCTTGTATCTTGCAATAATAGTTTCCATGTCTGCATAGAGGAATAAAAGTTTAGTTTTTACATTCATTCCCTTTAAATCTTCACAAGCAGAGAAAAAAGAATTAAAAAACTCACCGCTTCTAAGATCGACAACAGCAGCAACTTTATCGAAGTTTTTGCTTTTTGCGTCTAGTGCCATTTCACAAAATTTTGGAAGTAGAGCTGGCGCTAGATTATCCATTGCATAATAACCTAAATCTTCAAAAACATCTAGAGCAAAGGACTTGCCAGATCCACTCATCCCAGTAATAATTATAAGTTCCATTTAATCACCAAAATTCAAATCAATCACCAATAATTTTAACTTCTCGCTCCATTTTTACGCCAAATTTATCCTGCACAACTTTTTGCACAATCTCAATGGTTTCAAGAACATCTTTAGCACTTGCATGGTCTTTATTCACAACAAATCCACAGTGCTTTTCGCTAACACCTGCTCCATTATGAGTAAAACCCCTTAGCCCAGAATCATCAATTAATTTTCCCGCAAAATATCCCGTTGGTCTCTTAAAAGTCGAACCTGCTGAAGGCTTGTCGAGAGGCTGTTTTTCTGCACGCCTTCTGTCAAATTCCTCGTACTTTTCTTTTATCACATCTTTGTCGCCATGAGAAAGAGCAAAGGTTGCGCCGAGAACAATTAAATCTCTTTCTTGTACTAGAGAATGTCTGTAAGAAAAATTCATTTCTTCGGCTGAGAGTTCAATAATCTTTAAATTTTCATCAAGAAGTCTAACACTTTTTATAACATTTTTAATCTCGCCATCGTAGGCACCAGCATTCATGACAACACCACCGCCAAGAGAGCCAGGAATGCCATGTGCAAATTCAAGACCAGTTAAAGAATTTTCCATTGCAAATTCACTAACTTTTTTAAGACTCACTCCAGCACCTGCATAAATTTCTGTATTGCCAACTTTTTTTATGTCATTTAACTTGTTTTTTAATTTAATAATAATGCCATCAAATCCATTATCTTTTACAATTACATTTGTGCAATTTCCAAGAATATAAAATTTATAATCATTTTTTTTAATTTCTCTCATAATTTCAATGAGAGAATCTTCGTCCTTTGGCTTTATCAATAATTTAGCAGGTCCGCCAACACAAAAAGATGTATGGTTTAGCATTGGCTCGTTGTAAAAAAAATCTCCCAAATCTTCATTTATATTAAAATCCATAAAACACCTCAAAATATTATTAAATTTATTATATCATTAAAGAAGATAAATGATAAACTTTAAACAAACATCGGGTTTAATTTATCTCAAAATAATACTATTTTATTTTTATAAAAGTATGGATTTTGCTATAATTTTTCTAATTGTATATTAAAAGAAATAGATTAAAATTTTATTTTTTCATTAATTCTTCAAATTCTTTTTTCAAAGAAATTTTCGTTTTAATGCCAAGTTCTTTAAACACTTCATCTAGCTTTTCAAAAAGTTCTAAGAAATTTTCGTAAGATATATTATTTCCCATGTGCCCTATTCTAAAAACTTTTTCAAAGATGTCGCCTGCTCCCTTTGATATTAATATTCCTTTTTTTCTAAGTGCTTCTAATATGTCTTCTGCTATAAATCCTTCTGGCACCATTACTGCCGTTAATGTATTAGACCTTGAATCCTTTGCGTAAAGTTCAAAGCCTGCATCTTCAAATATTTTTCTCGTTACTTCTGCGTATTTTTTGTGTAATGCTATGGAGTCCTTTTCGAAAAGCTTATCAAGGGCAAGGTCTAGCGCATAAGTTAGATTTTCATTCATTGTGTACGGAAAAGCAAATCCATCGGAATAATCGTAATAGTTTAGAAAATTCATATAATAGCTTGGAACTGGTTTTTTTCTGTTTGCTATCGCCTTTTTTGCGTCTTCTGAAATTGTTACAAGTGTTAGCCCAGTAGGTGCTGATATACATTTTTGACTTCCTCCAAGAGCTATATCCACTTTATAATCGTCAAAGTCAAAATCTTCTCCTCCCATGCCTGATACTGTGTCTACAACTGTAAGTATTCCGTAGGAATGTAGGAGATTGCAAATACTCTTTACGTCGTTTGTTATTCCTGATGGAGTTTCGCAATGTACCATTGTAGCAACTTTAAAGTCGTGATCCTTTGCTAAAAATTCTTTTAATTTTTCTATGTTGAAGCCACGTCTAAAGTCGTCTTCATAAATTTGTGGCACACCATCATAAAATTTTACGAAATCGGCAAATCCTGCCCCAAAAACTCCGTTATTTAGCACGAGAACTCTATCTCCTGCTTCCACTAAATTACATATAGCTGCTTCAAGTCCAATCATGCCTTCTCCAAGCATAATAAAAGAAGTAGCTTCCGTTTTTAAAAGTTTAGATATTTTTCTTTCTACTCTTCTATGTATTTTTTCGTACTCTGGATCGATGTCTGGGTTTGTGAGAGATTTTCCCATTAATTCCATTACTTCTTCATCGATTGACGTTGGTCCTGCACATAAAATTTTCATTTTTATACCCCTCTTTTTTCTTTTGATTAAATTATATTATATGAACACAAAAAAACAAGCTGTCAAAAGACAACTTGTAATAAACTTTATTAAAAATCAATTAACTTTTAAATAGTGGGCTAACTTTTTTATAAACTAACATCATCATGGCTGATGTTGTGAATCCCTTAATTAAATTGAAGGGTAGCACAGAATAAATCATCATTGTGAAAAGTCCTGTGATTTTTGATGTGATGGCTGATCCCATTGCTATTATAGCGTCCATTGGCATTACTTTACCATAAAGTGGAAATACTACAAAATAATTTGACATCATGGCAAGAACTGTCATAAAAACAACTCCTACTGTTAGTGAAAGAATTGCCCATTTATATGTTTTATGTTTTCTGTAGATGTAACTTGATACAAAGGCAAAAGTTGCTGAAACTATAAAGTTTGATAGTTCACCAACGCCTACTGTCATTGTGCCTTTAAATATTAGTGCAAGAATATTTTTTAACGCTGCAATTATTATTCCAAAAACTGGTCCCATTGTAAAGGCGCCAACAAGAACTGGCAAATCTGATATGTCTAGCTTCATAAATGGTGGTGCTACAAAGGTAAGCGGCAATTGAAAATACATTAATATAAAACCAATTACCGATAGCATTCCAATTTTTGTCATGTCTTTCGTTCTTATCATCGCGCTTGAATTTACTTTATTCATTTTACCTCCTGTTGGGGCATTTAAAAAACCCCGAACCTTCGGGGCATGAAAGTTTAAATCATTCTCTCATCCAGACTCTACTGTCGGTATTGGAATCACACCAATTCGGCTTTCGCTCGCGGACTTTACCGCCGGTTGGGACTTGCACCCTTCCCTGAAGATTTAAAATTATTATTTTTTTCTTAATTTAATTATAGCACTTGTTAAATTTTTTGCAAGGATTTTATACTTAATCTATCTTAATTATAAATTGGTATTTATTACAGTTTTTATTGCGCTTGTCCTTGATTTGTTTGTGTCTTTGCCTGTGTTGCTACTGTATCAGGAACTTTTTGCGTTGCTGAATTATAAACTATAACTGGCATTCCATTAAAAGTTTTGTCAAAAAGATTTTTCATAACTGCTGGCGGAATATTTACGCATCCATGGGATCCACTAGATAAATAAATATTTCCTCCGAAGTTTGATCTCCATGTAGCATCGTGAAGTCCTACTCCAGACCAATTTATCGGAAGCCAATAGTTTACCTTAGAGCGATAATTTTCTCCCGTTAGAAATCTGTCCCTTTCGCGAGACCAAATTCTATCTGTACCAGTTGGTGTTCCATTTCCAAGAGTTGGATTTCCAGAAACAATATTAGTCTCTAGCTCAAGATTGCCCTTGTTGTAGTACCATAACTTTTGCCTTGCAAGGTCAACTTCAATATAAGTATTTCCAATGTCATTTATTGTCCTTGAAACTGCATCTTGTCTATAAATTGGTTTTATTGTAACAACTTCATCTTTATTTAACGCTGCAATTACTTCATCCTCTGTCTTTTGCCTATCGGTTAACCAACCATAAATTCCTCCATCAACTTTTACGCTGCCAATTCCAGTTGCGTTAAAAATTCTTGAAGTTCTAAAAGTGTCGTACTTAGCTGCAAGATTTTCTACAAATTTTGAAACCTTTTTTTCGTCGATAACAAGTGTTCCGTCATCAGACTTTGAGTACATAGCAATAATTCCCTGTCCCGTAACTTCTTCTTTCCTATCGTCAAAGTCAAAAATTATTTTCTTTGTAAAAAGCTTTTTATAAGATTCCAATTGATTCTTAATGTACTCACTATCTGCTGTGATACTTGGTTCTATATACAGATTTTC
Organism: Peptoniphilus sp.; assembly: GCF_022767005.1. Lineage (GTDB taxonomy): Bacteria > Bacillota > Clostridia > Tissierellales > Peptoniphilaceae > Peptoniphilus_A. The sequence continues at coordinate 10,654 of NZ_JALEOV010000100.1, forward strand.
TTCTTCAAGATTTAATTTTTCATTTTTATCTGCAAAATGAGATATTATTGCATTTCTTAGTTCATCACGCTTTACAAAATCTCCATGGACTTCCTTCTCTACTTTAAATTCGCCTTTATCAAAAATAATCTTTGCATCGGTAGAATGAATTGATTCATTTTTAACTGGGTTTAAATTGTTTAGCCTTTCAGCAAGTGCCACGTCATCATATTTTAAATTTGTGTCCAGCTGATATTTTTTGTCGATTAGAGATGCCACTGGCCAATAAAGAGGAGTTTGTTTTATAAAACCACCGCCAATGTTGTCTTCAAATTTTATTTCTTCTGCCGTAATCTTGTCGTTATTTTTTTTGTCCTTTGCAACAATATCTAGCACAAAATTCTTAGAAAGTTCACTGTAATTTTTTTCAAACTCAGAAATTTTTGTAAGTCCAAAATCATGTCCATTGATGTAAGTTCTTGGCATAAATCTATCTCTAAAAAAATACATTCCTGAAATATATATGAAAATTAAAATTATAATTATAAATGCAAAAAATATTTTAAATGTCTTCTTCATAATTCCTCCCATTATCTTTATATTATACTCCATAGAAAATTTTAAAAAAGAGATTTTAGTAGATTGTTATAAATGTAATTGAATTGTAAATATTTGTATTATTCATTTTTCGTCAATTTTCTCAAGATTTTAAAGGCACTTATAAACAAAATAATCTATAAGGACAAAAAAATAACAGTCCAACTAAAAATGTTAGACTGTGTGGATATTGATGGTGCGGGAAACCCAGTGCCAGATATATACGCACAAAAAATCATAGTCTTAGAAGTTGCCTAAAAAATAGCCCCGCATCAAGCAGGGCTTATTTTTTTGTCATTCATTCTGAGTTCTTCCCTTCTTATTTTTATAAACTCTTCTATTTCTTTTATATCTTCTTCTGTAGCTTGTTTTTTTACAAAACTTCTAGCAGTAGATCTATTTCTTAAATATCTTGCATGCTCTCTATTATTTTCTTGCCACTTTTTATTTGCTTCGGTTTGTGCATTTGTATTTTTCATTTTTACCATCCTTTAATTTACACTTTAAGATATTCAATTCTTTTCTTAATTTTAAATTCTGTATTAAAAGAGCCAAGATAAGCACAAATAAAATAAAAAGTATAATATTTGTAATTTGATTTAACATATTTCATATGGTAGAATTTACTTAAGAGAGAGGGTTACTCCCTCCTAAGTTTTCTTATTTCTAGCTTTAGCTTCCGTATTTCTAATTTCATCTTTTTGTTTTGTAGCCTAAGATGATTTATTGTTAGAATACTGATTGCTAAAGCTATTATTTTTTCTACCATTTTCTCACCTCCTAAATATATTATACTATCGATAGTATATAAAATCAAGTATTTTTTTAATTATCTAATAAAAAATAGCCTAAGGATCTACTCCCTAGGCTATAAATGTATATGTTCTAAATAATTTAATTCTACAAAATTTTTAATCTTCTTTGTAATCTTCTGTTTTAATTACATTTGTCACATCAGTAGGTTTCGAATCTGCAATTCCTTCTGATAGCATATAAATACATAATCCACCAATGGCTGACACTAAAGCAACTACTCTTTCTGTCGTTTCCGGAGCTGCATTTGTAAAAGCTATTAGTGCAATTACAACTGCACTAATGCAAGCCCAAAATTTTCTACTTCCTAATTTTCTTAATAAATCTTCTTTTTTCATTTTATCACCTCAAATAACATTGATAATTGTATTTAACTTTCTTCCTTGGTCTTTTATTATTTTC
>NZ_JALEOV010000047.1 GCF_022767005.1 Peptoniphilus sp.
TCAATTACTTCAGCAACTTTTCCCTTAAAATTGACAATTATACCTGCCTCTGCAGGTTTTAATTCATCTGAATTTTCTTTTTCAGTAAAAGTCCCTAAAATTGAATTATTATTTTCAGTCTTATTTACTTCATTATTTATAATCTTTTCAGGAATATTATCATTATTTTTTGTTAGGAGATCTTCGCCATCTATATAGTTACTTTGATTATTAATTTTATCTTTATTAGCTCCAACATAAGTTAAGCCCTTTGAAGTAATGACTGCAATTTCACTTCTCCTTATTGCAAAATTCCCATTGAATTTTCCATCAGAACCTGAGCTAGTAAAAATATTTGATTTAACAAGATTTGGCAAATATTCAAGAGTTTCAGAATTAATTTTGTCAATGTCCCTAAACTTTAAATTTGAGAAATCATTATTTTTTTCAATTCTAAATGCCCTTGCAAAATAAACCGCAATTGTATTTCTATTTGGATAAACTTTATTTTCCAAAAATCCTCTTTCACGAGCAGCTTCAATTGTCTTTTTAGACACCGTACCATGATATAAATTATAACAAAGAGCATCCTTTGCCCAATCAATGATACCCATAGAATTTACAAATTCCAAATTAGCCTCTCTCGCTAATTTCATTTCATCTTCATTTGGATTTAATACAGTTTTTAAAATTTGCATTATTTCCAAAAAACTAACGGGATTATTTGGTTTAAAGCTTCCGTCATCATAGCCCTTTAAAATATTTTTATTTGATAAATCATCTACATATTTATATGCCCAAGCAGAATTTCCATTTTTACTAACATCTGTAAAAGTTTTTGCAAAAAGACTTGTCGGTGCAAATAAAAGTAATAAAGCTAAATTTATTATTATAATTTTTTTCTTCATTTAATCACTCCAAAATAAATTATAACATAATTTTATGTAAAAAAAATAGAAACCACATGGGTTTCTATTTGAAAAGCATTAGTAATAAATTTTGCCAAGTTCTGGATATCTATCATTATATCTATTATCGTAATATCGATTACTTCTTAGGAAAAATCTATAATCTTCAAAATCGCGTTTTCTTGTAGTTCTATTCGCAGTATTTAAATATTCTCTAGGATTTCCAAGAAATTTATTATTTGAATCTGAAATTATTTCTCCATAATAATTTAAATAACCATCAAAAGATAATACGTCGTATAGTTCTAAATTTTGGTTAGTTTGGAAATAAAGTGTCTTTCCAGGCTTTAAATTATCATTGTCTGATTGAATAACTCGAAGTCCTACTTTATAAACGTTAAAACTACTATTATCTCTTACATTGCTAACTACTTGGAACATTCCACTAAACTGAAGTCTTGAGTCTATAATAGTAATGGTATCAACGTCACCATAATTATTTAATGTTAAAATTACATTCTTTCCTCTAAGATAATCTTCAGTTACTTGTGGTGGTCTAACTCCTTCATATTCTTTTATTTCAAATCTATCGGCTAAATAATACTTCTTAGTGGAACCGTATTTATCTTTAATGCTTATATAACGATTATATCTTCTGTTTGTAGAAGAATATTCATCTACACTATAACCAACAACTTCTCCTGAGATATCTCCATCCCTATAATTTGAAGAAAGTCCCATTACAACTTTATAATTTACATAAAGATCTACATTGTCATTTAGCGTTATTTTGTCTAGATCTTTAGTTTCATTAGTAATATATAGTTCATAATCTTTATTATCTTTTAGTCTAATTTTTAGAGAAGATTTATCCTTGTTTGAAGTATCAAGAGATGTAATTTTTCCACTTACTTGTGCTTCCTTAGGATAAACTGTCATTTCAGTTATTTTGTTGTCGTTATTTGTTTTAAATTCAACTAAATCGTCAACTTTAATGTCATCAAGTTTTAAATCTCTTCCATAAGCTTTGATTTTTACATTTGAATCAAGAGTAAAAGTCTTTGTATCTGAAGTTGAAATTTTTGAAGTTGTTCTAAAGTTTAAAGTATCTGAATTATCTCTATATCTTAAAGTAATTTCATTTGTTCCCTTAGAATTTACATATCCAACCATGTCAATCTTT
>NZ_JALEOV010000070.1 GCF_022767005.1 Peptoniphilus sp.
TCTATTTATATGATCTACTTCGTTTACTATTCTGGTTGATACTTTTTCTAAAATTTCCCATGGTATTTTTGTGAAATCAGCTGTCATAAAGTCTGTTGTTGATACTGCGCGGAGGGCAAGTGTGTAGTCGTAAGTTCTAAAGTCTCCCATTACTCCAACTGTTCTGATATTTGTTAAGACTGCAAAATATTGGTTGATGTCTTCTAGTTTTGCAGCTTCTAATTCGTCTCTGAAAATTTTGTCTGCGTCGCGCAAAATGTCTAATTTTTCTTTTGTTATTTCTCCCAATACTCTTATCGCTAGTCCTGGTCCAGGGAAAGGTTGTCTGTCTACTAAATAGTCAGGTAGTCCTAATTCTCGTCCAAGGTTTCGAACTTCGTCTTTAAATAACATTCTAAGGGGTTCAATTATTTCTTTGAAATCAACAAAATCAGGAAGCCCTCCTACATTGTGGTGGGATTTTATTACTGCTGAGTCGCCTAATCCTGATTCGATTACATCTGGGTAGATTGTTCCCTGTGCTAAGTAATCTACTGATTTTATTTTTTGTCCTTCTTCTTCAAAGACTCTTATAAATTCTTCGCCGATTATTTTTCTCTTTCTTTCTGGATCTGTTACTCCAGAAAGTTTTTCTAAAAATCTTTTTTCTGCATCTACTCTTATGAAGTGCATACCTGAGTCTTTGAATGCTTCTTCTACTTCGTCGCCTTCATTCTTTCTCATTAGTCCGTGATCTACGAAGATGCAAGTTAATTTTTCACCTACTGCTTTTGATATTAGTGCTGCTGTTACTGATGAGTCAACACCACCTGATAATGCAAGTAGTACTTTTCCGTCTCCAACTTTTTCTTTTATTTCTTTTATTGCTTTTTTTGCGTAGTTTTCCATTGTCCAGTCTTTTTTTGCACCGCAAATATTTACTGCAAAGTTTTCTAGCATTTTTTTGCCGTGGACTGTGTGATTTACTTCTGGATGGAATTGTAGTGCGTAAAGATTTTTATCTACATTTGCCATTGCTACTACTGGGCAGTTTTTGCTACGTGCAATTATTTCGAATCCTTCTGGCACTTTTTCTACTCTATCTACATGGCTCATCCAAACTGATTCTTTTTTTTCTAAGTTTTTAAATATTTCCGATGTTTCTGTTGTGATTTCTGTTTTTCCAAATTCTCTTTCTTTTGGTGCACTAACTACTTCGCCACCTAATGCGTATGCCATGAGTTGCATTCCGTAGCAAAGTCCAAGTATTGGAATATTTTTGTCAAAGATTTCTTTTTCAATTTTTGGTGCACTTTCTTCATATACTGAATTAGGTCCACCTGTGAAGATTATTCCTTCTACGTTTTTTCTATTTTCTAATTCTTTTAAGGCCTTGTTGTAGGGTACAACTTCACAGTAAATATTTAAGTCTCTTATTCTTCTTGCTATTAACTGATTGTATTGGCCCCCAAAGTCAACTACTAATATCATATTAACCTCCTCTTCATTAAATACATTTTAATATAAAAATTAAAATTTGTATAGTTAATGAGTATTTAAACTCAATTAAAATTAAGTATTTAAGCTATTTATATTGACTTTAAATATTTCTAACAATATAATTTATAGAGATAAGTAAAAATTGTTTTTTATTGTAAAATATGCCATTTAATGATAGAATTAAACGTCAGGTAAAAGGAGTGGTAAAATGGGTTTAATGGAAAAGATTTTTGGTACCTACAGCGATAGGGAACTAAAAAAGATCGAGCCCCTTGTAAATAAAGTTATGAGTCTCGAAGGCGAGATGGAAAAACTTTCAGATACTGAGCTAAAAGAAAAAACTGAAGAATTTAAAAATAGAATTAAAAATGGTGAAACTACAGACGATATACTTCCAGAAGCTTTTGCTGTTGTAAGAGAAGCTGCATGGAGAGTGCTTGGCATGAAGCACTTTAGAGTACAAGTAATCGGTGGTATTATTCTTCATCAAGGTAGAATTGCTGAAATGAAAACAGGTGAAGGTAAGACACTTGTTGCTACACTTCCAGCTTACTTAAACGCTCTTGAAGGCAAGGGCACACATATTGTAACTGTAAATGATTATTTGGCAAGCCGTGATAGAGACTGGATGGGTAAAGTTTACGAGTTCTTGGGACTCACTGTCGGATGTATTATTCACGACATGGATCAAGATGAGAGAAAAGCTGCCTACAATGCGGACATAACTTACGGTACAAATAATGAATTTGGTTTCGACTATCTTAGAGATAATATGGTTATCTATAAAGAAGAAATGGTACAAAGAGGACTTCATTTTTGTATAGTCGATGAAGTTGACTCAATTTTAATTGATGAAGCTAGAACACCTCTTATTATTTCTGGTCAAGGCGACGAATCTGTTGATTTATATGTTAGAGCAAGAGATTTTGTAAATACTTTATCTCATAGAATTAAGAGCCAAGATGAAATAGACCTTGAAAGATTCAATAGAGAATTCGAGGAAGAAACTGTTGACTATGTTATAAACGAAAAAGACAAAACTGCAACATTAACTGATAAGGGTATTGAAAAGGCTGAAAAATATTTTGGCATTGAAAACTTATCAGACGCATCTAATATGGAATTATCTCACCACATTAACCAAGCTTTAAAAGCTGCTGGTACAATGCACAAAGATATTGACTATGTTATTAAAGATGGCGAAATTATTATAGTTGATGAATTTACTGGTCGTCTAATGTATGGTAGAAGATATTCTGAAGGTCTTCACCAAGCAATTGAGGCAAAAGAAGGGCTTGAAGTACGAGCTGAATCAAAAACTCTTGCTACAATTACATTCCAAAACTACTTTAGAATGTACGACAAACTTTCTGGTATGACTGGTACTGCAATGACAGAAGAAGGCGAATTTAGAGACATCTATAACATAGACGTTGTTGAAATTCCTACAAATAAACCTGTCATAAGAATAGACGAAAATGACCACATTTACATCAACGAAGATGCAAAATTCAAAGCTGTTACTAGAGAAATTGCAGAAGCACATGAAAAAGGACAACCAGTGCTAGTTGGTACAATATCCATTGACAAATCAGAAGTACTTTCAAAATACTTGAAACATGCAGGCATTAAACATAATGTATTGAATGCTAAAAAGCACGAACAAGAATCTGAAATTGTCGCACAAGCTGGTCGTTTTGGTCAAGTAACTATTGCAACTAACATGGCTGGTCGTGGTACCGACATTGTACTTGGTGGTAATCCAGAATACCTTGCAAAGAAAGAACTTAAAAAGCAAGGCATGGAAGAAGAAATGCTTGAATATGCAGATTCATATTTCAAAACAGATGACCCAGAAATTTTAAAAGCAAGAGAAGATTATCAAAATCTTGTTAAAAAATTCAAAGAAGAAACTGACAAAGAAGCCGAAGAAGTTAAAAAAGTCGGCGGACTTAGAATAATAGGCACAGAAAGACATGAGTCAAGACGTATCGACAACCAACTCCGTGGCCGTTCAGGTCGTCAAGGAGACCCTGGTTCTTCAAGATTTTATATATCAGCAGATGACGATTTAATTAGACTATTTGCTGGCGATAGGTTTAAAGAAACAATGCTTAAAATTGATTCACCAGAAGATGAACCCGTTGAAGCAAAAATTTTAACAAGACTTATTGAATCAGCACAAAGAAAAGTAGAAGGAAATAACTTTAGTATTCGTAAAAATGTCTTAAAATACGACGATGTTATGAATAAACAAAGAGAAGTAATCTACAGCGAAAGAAGAAGAGTGCTTGAAGGTGAAAACTTAAAAGATGACATCATCGCAATGAGAAATGATGTAATCGACAAGACAATCGACTTTTACAACAAGCTTGATGACAATAACAAAAAATATTTAGACTTCGAATCAATTAGAAACTTTGGAGTAAATGTTTTTGACTTTGATGAAAATTTCTTAAAGGAACTTGAAAATCCAACAGCAGAATCTCTAAAAGAATACATTAAAGAACTTGCTGATAAAAAATATAAAGAAAAAGAAGAAGATTTTGGCGACGAAAAATTTAGAGAAATAGAAAGAGTTGCCCTACTTCAAAATGTTGACCAAAAGTGGATGGATCACATCGACGCAATGGATCAACTAAGAAAAGGAATTGGACTTCGTGCAGTTGGACAAACTGACCCAGTTAGAGCTTACGCAGAAGAAGGCTTTGATATGTTCGAAGAAATGAACGAATCAATCAAAGAAGACACAGTTAAAATGCTTTATCATGTAATAAATCCTGAAAGAGTACAAAGAGTTAGAGTTGCAAAAGAAATTGAAACTGTAAATCCAGATGACGGAAAACAAAAACCTTATGTAAGAAAAGAAAAAAAGGTTGGAAGAAATGACCCATGCCCATGTGGAAGCGGAAAAAAATATAAAAACTGTCACGGAAAATTTGAATAAGATAATTAAGTAAAAGTGATGTTGCATAGTAGATAATTCTATTATGCCCATCACTTTTTTTATTAAATGTTTGAATTTAGTCATTATCTCTTTTGATTAAAATTTTTTTAAGCATCTTCCTATTATATGATTTTTAAGTCATTTTATTATATTTGCTTTTTCTTTATCATAAAATTTATTTTTTTCTATTAATATTTAAACATCTTGTCAAGAATTCCTAGAGTTAATTCTGTAATTTTTATCTAAATAAATTTATTGCTCTATGGTCAAGTGCTTTTCTTTATCTAATAAAATTTAATTTATAAATCTATTTACAAGCCTTAGCATTATCTTGGAGATTTAATTTGTATTAAGTTTATTCTTAATTGAATATTGTATTTATTAAACTTTTAATCTTTTACAATTTAACTTTAATACGATAATATATTGACAAAATATTTTGTGTATTATAAAATATTTTCACAAATAAATATTAACTGCTTCATTTTGCATGAGCTATTACAATAGATCAAGAAACAATTTGAGACCCAGTAAATAAATAACTTTTATTTTGCTGGGCTTTTTTATTTGGGATTAAAATTTTTATAATCCTAAATGAAAACTTAGAAGGAGGTAAAAATGAAAATAACAAAAGTAAAATTAGGCATTTTGTCTGTACCATTACGTGTTCCCTTTAAGACAGCACTAAGATCTGTAAATAGTGTTGAAGACATAATAGTTGAGATACATACAGATACTGGAGAAATAGGATATGGAGAAGCTCCACCAACTGGAGCAGTAACTGGCGAAACACAAGGATCAATTATCGGTGCTTTTAAAGACCATATAATTAAAACAATAGTAGGTAGAGACATAGATGATTTTGAAAACTTGATGAAAGATATAAATTCATGCATAGTAAAAAATACAAGTGCAAAGGCAGCCTGTGACATGGCACTTTGGGATTTATATGGACAACTTCACAAAATACCCGTTTACAAATTAATGGGAGGATCTAGAAATAAAATAGTAACAGACATAACAATTTCTGTAAACGATCCTGAGGAAATGGCAAGAGATGCCCTAGATGCAGTAAAAAGAAAATACGACACTTTAAAAGTAAAAGTAGGAATAGATCCAACACTTGATGTAAAAAGACTTGAGGCCATAAGAAAAGCAGTTGGTCCAAATGTAAGACTGAGAATAGATGCAAATCAAGCGTGGAAACCTAAGGAAGCAGTTAGAATTTTAGACTCAATGCAAGATAAACAATTAGACATAGAATTAGTAGAACAACCAGTAGAGGCTCATGATTATGAAGGACTAAAATATGTAACGGATCACTCAATAGTACCAGTATTGGCAGACGAAAGTGTATTTTCGCCAAAAGATGCAATGACTATATTAAATATGAAGGCAGCAGATTTAATAAATATAAAACTAATGAAATGCGGAGGACTTTACAATGCATTGAAAATAATTAGCATGGCAGAAGTTTGCGGAGTAGAATGCATGATAGGATGTATGCTAGAAGCAAAAATATCAGTAAACGCAGCTGTTCATTTAGCTTGTGCAAAACAAATAATAACAAAGATAGACTTAGATGGACCAGTTCTTTGTTCAGAAGACCCTATTGAGGGGGGAGCAGTTTTCAATGAAAAAGAAGTTACCGTATCACAAGATATTGGACTTGGAATAAAATCTGTAAAGGGCATAAAATACTTAGATATTTAAAATTTTTAAAGTAATGTAGAAATAAAATAGAGAGGAGAAAATTATGGTAATAACTAATGGATTTACTTATATAGCATTTCTAATGTTCATAGCAGGAGCATTACTAGCATTAGAAAAATACACAAAATGGAAAATATTTAACGTAGTTCCACCACTAGTATTCATTTATGTGCTAAATATGATTTTCTGTACAATGGGACTATACTCATCAGAAGAATGTTCCAAGACATACTCGGCATTAAAAAATAATTTACTTTATGCAATGATTTTCGTAATGTTACTTCGTTGTGATTTTAGAAAACTAGCAAAACTCGGTGGAAGAATGGTTGCAATATTTTTAGGATGTTCGTTAACACTCTTTATAGGTTTTGTAGTTGGATATCCAATATTCAAGCATACATTGGGAACAGATACATGGGCAGCAGTAGCGGCACTATTCGCATCTTGGGTTGGCGGATCAGCAAACATGGCAGCAATGCAAGCGGCATTACCTGTAGATGCTGGAGCTTACTCTTGTGCTTTAGCACTTGATACAGTATGTTATTCTCTATGGATTGCACTACTATTACTTGCAGTAAGATATGCACCAAAATGGAATAAATCAACAAAAGCAGACACATCAAAATTACAAGCAATAGCAGATGCAGCAGCAGCGGAAGTATCAAAGGACAAAAAAGTTGCTAACTCAGCAGATTGGATTTTCTTAATAGGTTTATCACTAATAGTATCTGCATTATCTCAATTAGTTGGATCAAAATTATCAGATGCCTTTACAAATATGGTACTGGCAATGTTCGACAAAGGAACAATAACAACATTATTCGTTACAATATTAGGACTTGTTTGTGCATTATCACCAATAGGAAAATTGCCAGCAGTAGAAGAATTATCAAACGTATATCTATACGCAGTAGTATCATTATTAGCTTCAACAGCATCAGTAGTTGACTTGATTTCTGCTCCAATGTGGGTAGTATATGGATTGTTCATCCTTGCAGTTCACGTAATACTTATGTATGTATTTTCAAAAATTTTTCACTGGGATTTATGTATGGTATCCACAGCATCACTTGCAAACATAGGCGGCTCAGCATCAGCTCCAATAGTTGCCAGTGCTTATGACGCATCTTATGCAGGTATAGGAGTATTAATGGGAGTACTGGGAGCTGCACTTGGAAACTTCTTTGGTATAGGAATGGGACAAATATTAAAGCTTTTAAGCTAAGTTTAATAGAAAAGAAAACAATGATATGATAAACTATAATAAATTAAAGGATGAAATAGAAAATATTGTAAATGAAAGCTTTTTTAATGTTTCTGTAAGTTTTTATGACTTAGATAGTGGAAAAAATTTTTCTGTTGAAGGCGATAAACAAATGCCTTCAGCAAGTATGATAAAACTTTTAATAATGCTTACTCTTCTAAAAAATGTTGAAGAAAGAAAAATTTCACTTGATGAAAAAATAAAACTTGAAAAAGAAAAAAGAGTGGAAGGATCTGGAATATTAAAGGAGCTTTCCTTCGACCATTTATTTTCTATAAGAGAGCTTTTGACGCTTATGATAATAATAAGCGACAACTTTGCAACAAATATTTTGATTGAAAAAATTGGGATGGACGAAATAAATAAAACTGGTAAAATTTTCGGACTTAAAAAAACAACACTCCAAAGAAATATGATGGATTTAGACGCTAAAGAAAGAGGACTCGACAATTACACCTCTTCAGATGATATTTTGAAAATTCTAAAAAGTATTTATGAAAAAAGTTTTTTAAGCGAAGATATGTCTAAGCTTGCTCTCGATATTCTTTTGAAACAACAAGAAAGAGATAGATTGCAAAGATATCTAAAAGAAAATTTAAAAATTGCAAATAAAAGCGGGGACTTAGATAATTTGGAAAATGACGGAGGTATATTTTTTACAGAAAATAAAAATTATATTCTCGTGATTTTAGTAAACCAAGCAAAGTCAAATATTCTTGCAAAAGAATTAATTGGTAAAATATCTCTAAAAATTTATAATAAAATTGGAGTATAAGATGAAAAACACATTATATCTCACAGGAGAAGCTAGGACAAATTCAGACAATGCCATTACAAAGATTTATGGGATTTTTTATATGGCTTTTGAAGTTGAAGAAAATGGAGATATTATCAATATGGACAGTAATGCTACTCTTACACTCACACGTGATTTTATAAGAGGAATCTTTATTGGCAAAAATATTACTGATGAAGATTTAATCACAAAGGAAATTTTAGAAAGATACAATGCTTCTTCTACTAAGGCAATAATTACAGCCTACAAAGATGCCTTGCAGAGATATAAAAAATTAAAATAATATTTCGCCCTCTGCTTATTGTAGAGGGCTTTTTAGGCTCTTCGTCAAATAGTGTTAGTGGGAAAAATTAACGATATATGGTTTTCTGGTTTATTGTCTAAGCCATATATTTTTTATGGTAAAACATAAAAAACTCTTTTAATAACCTTAACTTTATTATCAATATTTTTAATTTTCCTGTCATTGTATGTTAGTATATAATTGATTTTTTCTAAATGTTTAATAGCTATATTTGCAACTGTCTTAATTTATTATATATACATCCAAACTTATCAGAATTAAATTCTTGTAAAGTAATTTTTAATATATCAAAGTTTTTCTCTATTATTATAGTGAATAAAATATTTTGATTAAATCCTAATTTGTTCTGAAAGAATAATCAAAATCTAAAATATGTCTAATTATTTCTTTTTGAGAAATAAAACCTTTAAAACATGGTTGCCCTTAAAATTGTTGACATTAATTTAGCCTTTGGAAGAATATCATTAATCTCACCAATAATATAATTAGTACAAATAAAACTCACCTGTGACTCGTGGGTATGTCACCAGAAACATGCCTTAGAATCTCCTAATTGCCCTTCTATCTTCCCAAATCCTGGAAACTCTTTAATTCTTAAATGTTATAATTTTTACTAGATTCTTTTGGGTTTTTTTAAGCATTTATTATTGCTTGCGTTACATTTTTTGACTTTCTATTTTTACTAGTATAGCTACAATATCTAATTCTTCTTTCCGTTAATGTTACAAAACAATATGTACTTTTTATTTTATAATCTAGTCTATCCGTTTCTACTGTGTCCGCTTCCCGATGCCTTAAGCAATATTTTATAATATCATTAATTTTAGCGTTATATTTTTAAGCTATTGAATATTATGTAGTTTAGATAAATGTTTTTTAGTAAATAGAAAATTTATAATTATAATAAAAAATTGACGTTGAACAAGTTTAAATATCTTATTTAAAAATAAACTTCTGGGTATTAAAAAGACGCAAAAGTTAATCATAAATTTTAAATAAAAAGGAGTTATTATGTCACAAGAGAGTTATGATATTTTGAATATCTTAAAAAATCGTGGAAAGGCAATTATAAAGACAAGTATAATTGCTATTTTAACCAATGTGTTTCTCGCAATATTTAAGGCAATTTTAGGTTTATTTGTTAATTCTATTGCGCTGATTTTAGATGCTGTGAACAATTTATCTGATGCTCTTTCTTCTGTTGTAACTATCATAGGCGAAAAAATTGCCAGCAAGGCTCCAGACAAAAAACATCCAATGGGTTACGGAAGGATTGAGTACATATCTTCAATGATTATTGCTGCTCTTGTTCTTTACGCTGGAATTACTTCTTTGGTTGAATCTGTGAAGAAAATTTTAAATCCAAGTCCTGCATCCTATACAATACTTTCTATTGTGGTTATTGGTTTAGCAGTGGTTGTAAAATTTATTTTGGGAACTTATGTGAAAGAACAAGGCAAAAAAGTTAATTCTACTGCATTAATTGCATCGGGTTCTGACGCTTTATTTGACGCAATTCTCTCTTTTTCTGTATTTTTGTCTGCCATTATTTTTACAATTTGGGGGATTTCTCTCGAAGCTTATGTTGGTATAATTATTTCAATTTTTATGATTAAGGCTGGAATTGAAATAATGCTATCAACTATTGATGATTTAATTGGTCACAGAGCTGATCATGAAATGGTAAAGAGAATAAAAAAGTTAGTTAGTGAAGAAGAACAAGTGCTTGGAGTATACGACTTAGCACTTTTTAATTACGGTCCCAATAAATACTACTCTTCCCTTCATGTTGAACTTCCAGACAAAATGCAAGTCGATGAGGTTGACAAGTTAACAAGAAAATTACAACACAAGATTTATAAAAAAACTGGAGTAATTTTAATTGCTCTCGGTGTATATTCTTTTAATACTAAAGACAAAAAAGCTACAGAAATTAGAGAAACTGTTGAAAAGAAAATTTTATCTCATGATTGGGCTCTCCAAGTCCATGGATTTTACTGCGATATTGATAAAAATTCTTTAAGATTTGATGTTGTTTTGAGCTTTGACATTAAAGTAGAAGATGCTCTTAAAATAATAAATAAAGAAGTCAAGGACCTTTATCCAGATTATAAAATTCAAATTGTTCCTGACCTTGATTTATAAAATTAACTTTTAATCTAAAAAACCGTAGTTTAAGGTGACTCCATAAAGTTGTACCTAATACCAGAGAGTATAATATTTTCTCTGGTATTTTTTGTTCCTTCTTACCCCTGGCTGTAGAAAATTTTTACGCTGCATTTTTCTCTTTAAATTTATGTTTTGCTAAAATTTTTCAAAATACTTATATACCTAATTTTTTATCTTTTTTAATTTTTTCAATCTATCATATCTAAATCCTTAATCATAAAGCGTAATTAACGTTATATTAATTGACAACTTCACTAAATAATTGTATAATCGAAAAAATTACTTTTAATTCTTCTGTTTTTTTGTACTAAACACGAAACTTAATTTAATTTTACTTACTTATTACACTGTTTAAAAAGGAGAAAAAGATGAAAGTTGCAAAATTTGGTGGAAGCTCACTAGCTGATGCGGTTCAACTGAAAAAAGTTAAAGCGATAATAGAAGATGACCTTGAGAGAAAGTATGTCGTTGTGTCTGCACCTGGTAAAGGTGTGAACAATAATCACAAGGTTACTGACCTACTCGCAATGTGTCACGAGTTAAGTGTGCATGATTTGAATTTTAACGAAGTTTACAAGATCATCGAAAATGTTTTTAAAAATATTGTCGATGATCTTGTTTTGGATATTGACATTGATAAAATTTTAGACGATGTTAAAAATGAAATTGCAAAGGGCGCTAGTTACGATTTTGTAATTAGTCGTGGTGAATTTATTAGTGCCCAAGTTCTTGCAAATTACATTGGTTATGATTTTGTAGATGCAAGGGATTTAATTGTATTTAAAGAGGGTGTCTTGGACATTGACAAGTCTTGTGAAAACATAAAAAATATTTTGACAAAACACGATAGAGCTGTTGTGCCAGGTTTCTATGGCTTAGATGAATTTGGCAAAGTTCATACTTTTTCTAGAGGTGGATCTGATGTTACTGGTTCAGTGATTGCTTCTGCTTTAGATGCTGAAATGTATGAAAACTTTACTGATGTAAGCGGATTTTTAGTTGCAGACCCTAAAATAGTAAAGGACTCCTGTCCTATTGGTACTATTACTTATAAAGAGCTTCGTGAACTTTCCTACATGGGTGCAAAAGTTCTTCACGAAGAGGC
>NZ_JALEOV010000086.1 GCF_022767005.1 Peptoniphilus sp.
TACGAATTGGAAAACAGGGCTAATAGGAAGAAATGGAATTGGTAAATCAACACTGTTTAAGCTACTTCTAAACCAGGAAATTTATAAGGGGAAAATCAGCAAAAGTGTTGACTTTATTAAATTCCCACCCAATATAAGTGATACTTCAAAATTGGGGATTGAGTTATATAAAGAACTAATATTAGATGAGGAAGAATGGAAATTATTTAGAGAACTTAATTTGCTGAATGTAGATGAGAATCTTGTTTACAGAGAGTTTGAAACACTTTCTAAAGGAGAACAAACAAAAATCCTTTTAGCTATTTTGTTTACAAAAGAAGATGGTTTTTTACTTATTGATGAACCAACAAACCATTTAGATATGGACGGAAGAAAAATTGTAAGTGAATATCTGAAAAGTAAAAAAGGGTTTTTGTTAATATCTCATGATAGAGATTTTTTAGATGGTTGTATCGATCATGTGATTTCAATTAATAGAAATTCTATTGATGTTCAATCAGGAAATTTTACATCATGGTATGAAAATAAATTGATGAAAGACCAATTTGAAATCAGTCAAAATGAGAAAATAAGAAAAGATATTAAGCGATTAAGGGAAGCAGCGAGACAAAGTAAAATTTGGGCGGATAAAATTGAAAACATGAAAAATGGCGTAAAGGTATCTGGCGTAAAGCCAGACAAGGGTTATATAGGACATCAGTCCGCTAAGATGATGAAGAAGTCCAAGAATTTAGAGAATAGACAAAATAAGGCAATAGAAGAAAAACAGATTTTACTAAAAGATATTGAAACAAAGGAAAGTCTATTATTGCATAATTTACATCATCATAAAAATTCTCTAATATCAATTGACAATTTATCATCATACTATGGAGAAAAGCAGATATTAAGCAATGTAAGCTTTGAGATAAAACAAGGCGATATAGTAGCTATATATGGTAGTAATGGCAGTGGAAAATCAACCTTGATTAAAATTTTATTAGGCTTAAATCATGAATATACAGGTGAGATAAAATTAGCAAGTAATTTAAAAATATCCTATATTCCTCAAGATACATCTAATTTAATAGGGAGTTTAAATGAGTATATTCATAGGCAATCGGTCGATGAAACATTGTGTAAAACAATTCTTAGAAAATTAGATTTTGCTAGAGAATTATTTGAAATGGATATGAAAAATTATAGTGATGGACAAAAAAAGAAAGTTTTAATTGCTGTAAGCTTGTCAAAACCAGCTCATATTTTTGTTTGGGACGAACCGCTGAATTATATAGATGCAATATCTAGAATACAAATTGAAGAAATTATAAAAGAAGCAAAGCCGACACTAATATTTGTTGAACATGATAAGCGATTTGTAGAAAATATAGCAAATAAAATAATACAATTATAACAAAATAAACAATTAACAATTAAAGACGAGGTTAATGTAGGACAGTAGATCAAATTGGTTTACTGTTTTTATTGTTTAAAATAAAAAAAGAAAGGACAAGAAAATGAAATTATAGATGAAAAAATTTTAATAGAGAATATCTTTGGTAGTGTGAAAATTTTTGTGTATTAGTGCCTTCTAACTAGATTGAACTGATGTTTTTTGAAATACAAAAATATTTTTAATTTTATTTATACATTTTATTTAGATTTTATACAAAAAAATACCACCAAGTAAATAGTTTATTAAAATTAGCTACTGCTTGGAGGTATTTGATTATATTTAAACTACGATTATTTTTCAATTACATTGTATCCCATGGCTTTTAAAATTCCTGTTACAGAATTTTCTGGAACTAAATGAGCGGATCCAACTAATATGAAGTATGTGTTTTTTCCATCTTTTTTTAGCATTGCATCTATTTTTTTTGCCATGCCCTTATCTCTTTCGCTTAAAAGTGCTTCGTTAAATTTTTCAGACTCTTCGTCTCCTTCAGCAGATAAAATAGATTTCATTTTAACTTTGTCGCCACTTTGCCAGGCATCTAGCAAATTGTCTAGACTTAAATTTATATTTTTATAGCCATTTTTTTCTATTTCACTTGTTAGAGATTCAATCATCTTTATATAGGATGCATTGTCAAAGTTTGCAAGGATATTGGATTGATACTCTATGGATTCAAGTTCTCCGATTTCAATTTTATTTAATAGACTTAGATTCATAAAGTAGGATTCAACTCCAAAACTTGCTCTTGCAGTTTCTCCTGATGGATCAATTGACAAAGTGTTGTAAACTGCCCAAGGTCTAAGAGTTTTTATATCAGCTTCCTTCATTCCAAAACCTTTAAATAAATTTAGAACTCTTGAATAAAGTTCATCTCCTAAATCATCTTTTAAAGTTTTGCCATCTTTATAGTAAATTTTTTCACGCATTTTTTTTGCTTCATCTTTTTTTGACAAATCAATTTCCATAAAAATCTTGTCGGAAGATTTTAGTGCATTTAAAATATTTTTGTCTATTGGGTAAAGGGAACTATTTCCAAGGTGAATTGAGCCAAGCATATAAATTTTATTTTCCTTGTTGTTTATTTCGTAGAAAAATCCTCTGGAAACTTTATCATTATCTTGCAAAACTTTATTCACAGCTCTTGAATATAAAGAGATCATCTCTTCTAGAGAAATTTTTGAATTTAAATACTTTTCATCTTCAGAACCTAAAAATATTTTTGCTTTTTTCAAATTTTTTATTTCAAATTTTTCATCTTTTAATAGTTTTGAAATTGAATTTAAAATTTCTCCACGAGTAAGTTTGTTAAAAGTGAAGTTTCCAGCTGTCTCTATGCCTCTTTCTTCAATTTTTTTCTTTGAAAGTTTATAACAAGTGTTGGCATCTTCCAATGTTACGGGTTTCCTAAAGTCCCTGCCATTGAAAAAATCTTTCGCAGGATAAAGTCCCATAAACTGTGCCTCGTTTAGGTCCTTTGTAGCCCACGGACTAAAAACTGGATTTTTAGTTTCGGATAAATTATCTTTTTTGGATTTTATCTCGTGAGCTTCTTTTATTTTTTTGTTTAAAGTATTTTGATTTTCCTCGATTTTTACATTTTCAGATTTAATTTCTGTTACAATAGGAGCATTAGCTGTGGCACTTGCAAAACTTGGAATTAGAAGTGTTGGAACTAAAACTAAAACAGAAAATATTTTTTTTAATTTAGTTAATTTTTTATTTTTATTCAAAATTTCACCTCATATAAATTTCTTTTAAGTTTTTTAAAAGTTTTTCATTTGAGTCATCGTTTAAAACACAAATCCTAAAATAATTTTCATCTAAATTTTTAAAACTTTTACAGTCTCGAATTACTATGCCCTTTTCCAAAAGGTTTTCGCGAAGTTCCGTCGACTTAATTCCATCTAAAATTTTTATCAAGATAAAATTCCCAAAACTTTTTTGAGGTTTCAAATTTTTTATTTTTGAAATCTCGTGGAATATATAATTTCTCCTTGAAGTTATAAAGTTAAAGACGCGAGAAATATAATCTTCATCAGAAAACATAACTTTGCCACAAATTTCTGCAACAGAATTTATTTGCCAAAGTATTTCTTTATTTTTAAAATAATTTAAAAAATTTTCATCAGAAGATAGTCCATAGCCAAGCCTAATGCCAGGAAGAGCAAAAAATTTGGATGTGCCCCGTACCACTGCAAGATTTTTATAAGAATCAATTAATTTTGTGGAAGAGTAGACTGATATATCTGTAAATTCTATGTAAGTTTCATCAATCAAAATTTTAGCATCTGTTTCTTTTAGAATTTTTTCAATTTCCTCTGCATTTAAAATTGTTCCCGTTGGATTATTTGGATTTGCAAAAACAACAAACTCAATTTTTTTTTCGATGATATTTTTGATAAATTCATCTAAATTTATTTTAAAATTATTTTTTTCATCTAATTTATACTCTATAATTTTTGAATTTATTTTTCTGAGTTCATTTTCATACTCAGAGTAACATGGCGAAAGGATCATGGAAATTTTTGGAGCAAAAAACTTTATGGCATCCTTTAAAATTTCTGTGGAGCCAAGCCCAAGCACGATATTTTTACTATCACAATTTACATACTTTGAAATAGAATTTCTTAAATCTATGTAATCTGCATCTGGATAAGTGGAAAGTAGATTCAAATTATTTTTTAGCTCATCGAGAGTTTTTTTGCTGGGACCAAGGGGATTTATATTTGATGAAAAATCCATGATGTCTCTTATATCAATGCCATTATTTTTTGCAATTTCAAAAACATTTGCACCGTGACTATTCATTTAAACACCTCTTTTCTATTGTACACTATTTTGTAAAATTTTTACATTTAATATATAATGTTAATTAAGAATAGGATGGGGTGGCTATGAATATTTTTTTAAACGATTATAATGATTTTGGTTCAAGAGAAATTTACGACGAAATAAGTAAAATTTTTGACGAGAAAATTTCTGGATATGGATTAGATAAAATTTCAAACTCTGCACGAGAATTAATTTTAAAAGAAATAGATAGGGATGCAGATATTGAATTTGTTTCAGGTGGTACTGCTACAAATATTTTGGCGACAACTTTTTGTTTAAGACCTTATGAAGCAGTTTTGTCTGCTTCTACTGGGCACATAACTCATCATGAGACGGGATCTATTGAGGCAACGGGTCATAAAGTTGTGACAATTAAAACCTCAGATGGCAAAATAAGGGCAAGTGAAATAAAAGATTTAGTGGAAAATCAATCTGGAGAAATTGATGTAAAAATAAAAGTTGTCTACATTTCACAAACAACAGAAGTTGGAACAGTTTATTCCCTTGAAGAGATAAAAGAAATTTATAGAGTTTGCGAGGAAGAAAATCTTTATTTATACATTGACGGAGCGAGAATTGCTCACGCAATGGCTGCAAATAATACAAAATTATCGGATTATGCTAAGTATTCTCATATTTTTTCTATTGGCGGCACAAAGAATGGTGCAATTTTTGGCGAAGCTTTGGTAATTTTAGAAGATGACTTGAAAAAAGATTTTAGATATTATTTAAAACAAAGGGGAGCCATGATGGCAAAAACTTTTTTGATAGGTTTGTCTTTTAAAGTATTATTCGAGGACGGACTTTATTACAAAAATGCAAAGAGAGCTTATGAAATGTCAAGACTTTTAGTTGAAGGTCTAAAGGAAATTGGAAGAGAGCCACTTTTTGGCGAATCAAACCAAATATTTATAAAGTCAAATCCAGATGAAATCAAAAAATTAGAAAAAGAAAATATTTTTGAAATAGATAATAGGAAAGACTCAATAATTAGATTAGTTACAAATTACAGAACATCAGAAGAAGACGTAAGAGGATTTCTAAATTCTATTAAAAATTAGGAGGAATTATGTTAGACAGAAATATGACGGTTGAAGCTGCAGTAATGGAAAACCCAAAAGTTTTAATGGAACTTCAAAAGCTTGGTGCAGAATATGATTTTATCGCTATGGAAAGTCTGGAAGACGCACTAAAATCTCTTGGCGAAAACTACGATGTCTTTATAAAAAAAGTTGAAGACCACACTGATTTTAAAGATATGCAAAGAGTTAGAAAGATGAATAAAGAAGAGCTCATAAACTATATTATAGACGAAATTCATCCTAAGGAACTTGAAACTATTGAAAAAATTGATGGCATTTTTAGAGGTGCAATCAAAAAATATTATAGAGAAAGAGGGGAACAACTTTTTGTAATTTATGAAGTGCTTCTACTAATTAAGGCAGAACTTGTTTCACACTTTTCTAGCGAAGAAGAGTTTGAATTTAAGGACTCTTTAGCAGGAAAGAACGTGGATTTTGAAAATCTTATTGCAGAACATGAAAAGACAATTGGACTTTTTGACAGAATAAAATATCTAACTCGCGACTATAAGATGAATGCAGAGGAGCCTGAAGTTAAAGAACTTAACAAACTTATGGGTGAACTTGACGAAGACATGAGAAGACATATTTACATCGAAAACGAAATTTTATTTAAGATGTAATAGCAATTAATAAATAATTAGAGATGGTTTAGCTTTGCTAGACCATTTTTTGATTATTTTAGTTACATAATTCCAATTGGTTTATTTTTATTATAAAAATTATTGAGTATATCAATTTTATCTCCTTTACCAATTCTTTGAAAAAAATTAATAGTATTTATTATTTTAGTGCTATATTTTGTTTTTATAAGATTTTCCTTTGTAACTGTTTTTTATTGTACTAAGAATTATTTTGAAATACTTGTAAAAAAATCAAAGAAGTGTTACTATAAAAACATAGACACCCCAGGGGGAGTGTAGGAGGCAATATGGAGAAAAAATTTGATGTGAGTGGAATGACTTGTGCATCTTGCGTTGCCAATGTAACTAAAGCTGTGGAAAAGCTAGATGGCGTTATAGATGCAAATGTAAATCTCATGACCAACTCAATGAGGGTAAATTACGACGAAAATAAAGTAAATGATGAAAAAATTATAAATTCGGTGGAGAAGATTGGCTACGGAGCAAGAGTTGCTGGTGAAAAAAATTCAGTAGAAAATAAAATAGATAATAGGGAAAAAAATTTAAAAAATAGACTTATTTATTCAACTATTTTTATGCTCGTGCTAATGTATGTAGCCATGGGACATATGGTAAAATTACCAAGTCCATGGATTTTCCAAGGGAGAGAAGGTTCAATAATTTTTGCATTCACACAATTTCTTTTGGCACTTCCAGTAGTATACATCAATAGAGAATTTTACATTTCAGGATTTAAGGGACTGAAAAACAGGGCGCCAAACATGGATAGTTTAGTTGCCATAGGATCATTGGCGGCATTAGTCTATGGTATTTTTGCCATTTACATGATGGCTTATGGCTTTGGATATGGCAAAATGGAAATTGTTGATAATTACAGACACAATCTTTATTTCGAATCCTCTGCCATGATTTTAACTTTAATAACAGTTGGAAAATATTTGGAAGAAAAATCTAAAAATAAAACGAGGTCATCAATTTCAAAACTTA
Organism: Peptoniphilus sp.; assembly: GCF_022767005.1. Classification (GTDB taxonomy): domain Bacteria; phylum Bacillota; class Clostridia; order Tissierellales; family Peptoniphilaceae; genus Peptoniphilus_A. Next base: position 6,984 of record NZ_JALEOV010000086.1, read on the forward strand.
TGGATCTTGCACCCAAAGTGGCAACTGTAATTGAAGATGATAAAGAAACCCAAAAAAATATTGAAGATGTAAGGATTGGCGATGTTTTAATTGTAAGACCAGGAGAATCTGTTGCAGTTGATGGTAAAATAATAGAGGGTTCTTCATCTCTCGATGAATCGGCAGTAACGGGTGAATCTATGCCAGTTTCAAAGTCTATTGGTGATAGAGTTATCTCTGCATCAATTAACACAACGGGGTCCTTTAAATTTGTAGCAGAAAAAGTTGGCGAAGATACGACAATTTCACAAATTATTAAATTAGTGGATGAGGCAAATCAGTCCAAGGCACCAATTGCAAAATTAGTAGACAAAATTGCAGGAATTTTTGTGCCAGCAGTTTTAATTATTTCGCTAGTAACCTTTGTAGCGTGGATGATAATGGGATACGGATTTGAAACTTCTCTTAATTTTGCAATTTCAGTTCTTGTAATATCTTGTCCTTGCGCCCTTGGACTTGCAACTCCAGTTTCAATAATGGTTGCGACGGGTAAAAGTGCGGACTTTGGACTACTCTTTAAAAATGCAGAAGTTTTAGAAAATCTTAGCAAAATTGATGTCATAGTCATGGATAAAACTGGTACTATAACAGAGGGAAAACCAGAAATAACAGATATTATAACAGACCTAAATGAAGAAGAATTTATAAAAATTGCGGCATCAGTGGAAAAAAATTCACAACATCCACTGGCATCTGCAATATTAAAATATGCTAATGAGAAAAAAATAAAATTAAAGAATGTAAATAATTTTAATTCAGTTAGTGGTAGAGGTCTTAGTGGGACTTTGGATGGCACAAAATACTTTGCCGGCAACAAAGAGTTTATGCTTGAAGAAAAAATCGACACAAAAGATTATGAAAACAAAGCAGAGAAGCTTCAAGAAGAAGGCAAAACATCAATGTACTTTGCAAATTCAAAGGAAGTTATTGGCATAATTTCTGTAAAAGATCTTCCTAAAAAGAGTTCTAAAGATGCAATAGGACTTTTAAGGAAAATGGGCAAGAAAATAATTATGTTAACTGGCGACAATGAGAAGACTGCGGAGGCCATTGCTAATGAAATTGGCGTTGATAAAACTTTTGCAGGATTGCTCCCTGAAGACAAAAATAAAAAAATTGATGAAATTCAAAAATCTGGTGAAAAAGTCCTAATGATTGGCGATGGAATAAATGATGCACCATCTCTAGCTAAGGCTGACATTGGAATGGCAATAGGGCATGGCACAGATGTGGCAATTGAATCATCAGATGTGGTGCTAATGAGATCTGACCTTTTAGATGTAGTATCTGCACTTGAACTATCAAAAGCAACAATAAAAAACATCAAGGAAAATTTATTTTGGGCATTTTTCTATAATACAATAGGAATTCCCATTGCTGCGGGAATTTTATTTCCAAAATTTGGCATAAAATTATCGCCAATGATTGGAGCCTTTGCCATGAGTATGAGTTCAGTTTTTGTTGTAAATAACGCTCTTAGGCTTAGAAAATTTAAGCCAAGGGGTATAAATTCTGTAGAAAAACACAATGAAAATATAGAAACTAAAAAAGAAAAGGTAACTACAATAAAAGTTGGTGGAATGATGTGTGAACATTGCGAAAAGAGAGTATCTGAAGCAATAAAAAACACAAAAAAAGCAAGAGAAGTAGTTGCAGATCACAATAGTGGGACTGTAAAATTTATTGACGAGGGAATAACACCTAAAGAGATAAAAGAAGCAGTTGAAGATGTTGGTTATGAAATTATTAAAAATAAAGGAGAAGATAATATGGAAAAATTTTTAAAAGTTGAAGGAATGTCTTGTAATCACTGTGTAGCATCAGTAAAAAAAGCACTAGAAAGTGTAGAAGGCGTGTCTGAAGCCAATGTATTGTTAGAAGAAAAAAGAGCAGAAGTAAAACTCGACAAAGAAGTTTCATCTGATGAGCTTGTAAAAGCAGTTGAAGAAGCAGGTTATTCTGCAAAAATAGAAAAATGAGAGCAGAAAAAGATGTGCAGCTTAGAAAATTAAAAACTGTTAGAGGACAAATTGACGGACTCATAAAAATGGTTGAAGATGACAGGTATTGTATAGACATTTCAAACCAACTTATGGCAGCAATTTCCATCTTAAAGAACATTAACAGAGATGTCTTAACAGCACATTTAAAGGGCTGCGTCAAAGAATCTTATAGTAAGAGTGAAGGAGAAATCGACGAAAAAATTGAAGAAATAAATAGCATAATAAATAAACTTTCAAAGTAGGAGTTAATTATGAAAAAAATAGTAATTTTATTTATTGTTTTGGTTTTTTTAACATCTTGCAACAAAGGCAAAGACTATGAAGTAAAATTTAACTCCGGCGAAAGCTATAAATTTGAAGAGTTATCTGTGAAAGTAATTGACGATGAAGAAAAAATGACCACGAAAGAAATTTATAATAGCCTTGATGACAAAGATCAAGAAAGAGTGGAAGAAATAATAAAATTACTTGAAAAATGTGAAGTTGTCGACGGAGGATACGCTTACGCCTCAATACCAGACCACGAGTCTTTGTTACTTAAATTTAAAAATAAAAAGGACGAGGACACAATTTATATGTATGATACCAAAAGAGATAGAAATACAAAAAAATTTCACTACACATTTTCAGGTAGTCTTGGAAAATACGATAGTCCAGCAATTTTTTCTGATGAAGATTTAATTTCAAAGATAAAAAACATAATAAAAGAATAAAATGACAAGGAAAAATCACGGTAAAAAAGTACCGTGATTTTTTATAGATTTTTACCAAGTGCAAAGCCCTGTCTTTTCTTGTATTTTCCAAAGTAGTCTTATAAGAAATCTATTTTCATAAAATTTTTCTAAAGGCAAAGTATATTCGCCATTTTCATTATTCCATATTCTAGAAAAATACTCTTCCATTTCTCTTGGCAAGGTAGAATTTTTTTCCATTTCCACAGCCAAATCTGTTTCCAAGTTAAAATTATCTAAATTTCTCCTTGTGTAATTTGCACTTCCAAGTATTGCGAGGGGATTTTTGTCCTTAAATTTAAAATAAATAAACTTTGTGTGAAACTGCTCTCCAGAAGTTTGATACCAGCGAATATTTATGTCTGGATAATCTTCCTTTAATTCAGAGAGGGCAGGTCTATTTGGCGTGCCATTTTTTTCAAGACCAAAGGCATCTTTATTTAGGTCGGCGATAATTTTAACATATGCTCCACGCTTTGAAGCTTCACCTAAATCTTTTAAAATTCTAAATTCTGAAAGATAAAACATTCCGAGATTTATTTCATCACCTTTTTTCGTTTTTCTTATATTTTTTGAAATTTCTTCATAAATCTTTCCCTCAGTGATGATTTTTAATTTGTAAGGAGAAGTAATTTCTTCTGCCTTAAAATTTTCTATTACATTAGGAAGTTTGTCAAAAAATATACTTTCAGATTTAATTAAATCTTCCATAGATTTGCCGCGAAAGACCATGGCAACATTGGAATGGTAAGCACTTGGGTCGTGTGGATTTGCTGATGCAATTAAGGCTTCCTTTTCAGAAATCACAACTTTTCTGTGATTGCCCTTAAAGTTTGAGAGCTTTAAAATTGATCTCACATTTACTTTTTCTGCGTCTTTGTCAAAAAAGTTTTTGATCCAGCCACTGCCAGATGTACCAAACCATTTTACATAGGCCCTGTAACCGCCAGATATTAATACATTGGAATCACGCATTTTATTCAAATCTGTAACCACAACATAAATTCCATTTTCGCGAAGTTTTTTTAAATTATTTTCTTCATAAGCTCCGTAAAAATTATTTATTGGATCTGTAACAAATAAAATTGGCATCTCTGGATTTTCTTTTTTCTTTGCAATTAAAAGATCAGTCATTTTTTCTACTTGATTAGGGAAGTCCATGGACTTGTCGTATTCATCGTTGAATAGGAAAAAATCAATCATTAGAAATTTTTGAGCATTCTTTATAGTTTCCATCTCGCGATTAAAGATTTTTTGCTGGTGAATTCTCTTTCCATCTTTCAGATAAGTAAGGTCGTATAAAAATTCACAATCGGCAGGCTTAAACTCACTGGAAATATCAGTTCCAGCTGGGTTTTTTGTATTTAAGCTGTATAAAATTGGCAAAAAAATAATCAATAAAACAATTAAAATCATAATTTTCTTTTTCTTTTTCAAAGCTCCCTCCTTTAGCTTATTATAGCAAAATTTATGAATTAATTTGTAAAAATTATATATAAAATTAAAGTTGACAGGTGTTATATAGTGTTATATACTGTTATGCAACAAGGAGAATAGAATGAAAATTATTTTGGTAAATGGATCTGCAGTTCCTCTTTATGAGCAGATAAAAAACGCAATTAAAGAAAATATTTTAAAAAATTTTGTGGCTGCTGGTGAACAACTTCCTTCAGTTAGGAGTCTTTCCAAGGATTTAAAGGTAAGCATCTTGACAGTTAAAAAAGCTTATGACGAACTTGAAGCTGAAGGATTTGTTGAGTCGCGACAAGGTCTGGGAACTTTTGTATCTATAAAGGACTCTGAAGTAAAAAGAGAAGAATTACAAAAAAATTTAGAAAATCACTTACAAGAAGCAATAAATTTGTCGGCAGAGTTAAAGTTAGACAAGAAGACAATTATAGAATTATTTGAATTTTTATATGATGAAAGGGTGGACTATGATAAATAAAATTGAAGTAAAAAATTTAAAAAAGAATTATGGAAGTTTTACTCTTGGACCAAATTCTTTTGGAATAAAAAAAGGATTTATCACAGGTTTTATTGGCAAAAATGGAATGGGAAAGACGACTACAATAAAGTCCATACTATCATTAATTAATTATGAAGGAGAAATTTTTGTTGATGGGAAAGATGCAAGAGGTTTAGAGTATCTTCAAGATGTGGGAATAATTATGGACGATTCTTTTTTGTCGAAAGATTGGAACATTTCTCTTGTAAATGAAGCAATGAAATGTGGCTATAAAAACTGGAATGAAGAAAAATTTTTTGATTATTTGAATAAATTTGAGATTGAAAAAAATAAAAAGGTTAAAGAACTTTCACGAGGAATGAAAATAAAGCTTATGTTTTCAATTGCTCTATCCCATGATTCAAATCTTTTAATTTTAGACGAGCCAACAAGTGGACTTGATCCAAGTATGCGCGATGAACTTACAGATATTTTAAAGGAATTTGTGGAAGATGAGAAAAATACAGTATTATTTTCAACTCACATAACAGAAGATTTAGATAGAATTGCTGATTATATAATTTTTATAGATAAGGGAAAAATTATTGACGACTGCAGTAAAGAAGAATTTGAAGAAAGATATTTGGTATTAAAAGGTGGAGAAGAAGAATTAAAACTCTTAGAAAATTTTGAAGTCCTTGGCATAAAATCAAGCGCAACCTACTTTGAAGCACTTGTGAAAAATATAAAAGAAGGGAGTATCCCAGAAGGAATAATTGTTGAAAAGCCAGATATAAATAAAGTTTTAGTTTTATATGGGAGGAAAAAATGAAAGACATTAAAAAAATAATTAAGCTAGATTATATTTCTATTAAACCCTATTTTACATTAAAAAATTTAGCAATAATGGTTTTATTGTATTCATCTTATTGTTATTTAAGTAAAAATCCATTTATTGCAATGTCAATGCCACTTCTTTTTGCAATAATTTACTCATCTTATCCCTTCTTAATTGGAGAAGAAGCTGGAATTGACGGACTCTATAAAATTTTTGGGATAAATTATAAAAATGTTGTGAGAGGAAGATATGTATTTACCTTAGTTTTATTTGTTATAAGTATAATAATTGGATTAATTTTTTCCATTGCGGCATTATTTTTTGTGGGAAAAATTAATATACAAATAGTATTTGCAAATATAGCAGCTTATCTCATAATTTATGTAATTTTAATTTCGCTTCAATATCCACTTTATTTTAAATATGGATACAAGAAGGCAAAGACATTGTCATCTTTTACTTTTCTTGCATTTGGAGTTTTGTCATTTGCCACAGTATATCTTAGGGACAATATAAAGGGTATGCTAATACTTATGACTGAAAATAAATTTTTTAGCCTTTTAATAATAACATTGATTATTTTGGTTATAATCTCTTCTTCAGTAAAGATATCAGAAAAATACTATAAAAAAAGAGAGTTTTAAAAACTAAATATTCTATCAGTGTCATATATATTAAGAAAAAATTTTTAATGGCTTTGTAATATCCACAGATAAATCGTTTTTCAATCAATTAAATACACAAAAGAACACTAGTGAATTACCTAAAAGTAAGTTTACTAGTGTTTTTTGATTAAAATTTTTTATTTTTAAAATAACTCATGACAAACTTTTTAAATTCAAGCTCATTTTTGTTGAGTTCTGATCCCTGTAACCATATAAAAGAGAAATCCCTTTCAAACAATTTATCTAGTTTAAATACATCTACATTTGAATGTTTAATTTTTTCTGAATTTAGTGTAATTGCTGGTCCAAGTCCGCTTTCTACAAAAGAATGTAACTGAATATCTGACGAAGCATTATAAAGAATTTTGGGATGGAAATTATATGCTTGATATATTTTTTTAATATTGTTGGCCATAGGATAAGATTCATTAAATGCGACAAAATTAGTATTTTCAAAAATAGAGAAGTCACTTATTTTATCTATAAAATGGTATCTATTTTTAGGAGCGATTAAAACAAATTCTTCTTTGAATAAAGAATAATTAATTATTAAAGGATCGTCGATCCTATTACAAAATCCAAACCTACATTTACCAGATTTTACACTTTCAACAACAAAATTTGAATCAGTGCCTGTTGAAAGCTTAAAGTTTATTTTTTCTTTAGGGAAACTAGTATTAAATTCCTTCAATAGATTAGCTATAAAATCAGAACTTAATGAATCAATAGATATTAAATTTATACTATCCAATTGTTCCTTTGAAAAAGCGGTAATTTCCTTTAGACAACTTTCGTAATTATTTAAAATATTATTTGCGTATTCTAAGAAAATTTTTCCAGAGCAAGTAATTTTAATATTTCTGCCAGATTTAATAAATAATGTAGTACCTAATTCTTCTTCTAGAGAAGCTATTGAGTAACTTAAACTAGAAGTGGATATTAGATTTTCTTTTGCGGCATTTCCATAGTGTTCATATTTTGCTAAAGATTTAAAATAATATAATTGCTGTATATTCAAAAAATCACTCCCTTTGTTTCAAAATTTTGTACAATCAAGCAAAATAATCGAATGATTAATTATTTACATAATACCCTATTTTCAAGGTTTTGTCATGATATAGTGATAAATTTAAAAAAAATCACAAAAAAATTAGGCAAAAACAGGCATTAATCATTCAAAAAAACTAAATGATTGAGCGAAAGATTGGAGAGGAGGAAAACGATACCTCAATTTGAAATCATTGAATACCAACAAATTTGAAGATATTATAAAGATACGGAAAACAATTTCAAAGAATTTATTAAAGGAAGGGATTATTTTGGCAAAAGAAGTTACACAAGAACAATTAAGTGAATTAAAAGAATTAGTTGAAAGAGCAAGAAAAGCACAAAAGGTTATTGAAAATTATACTCAAGAAGAAGTAGACAAATTATGTCGTGCAATATGTGCAAAGTTATATGATGCAAAAGTTTGGGCAGAATTATGTGATGAGGCTGTAGACGAAACAGGATTAGGAGATAAAGTTACAAAAAGAAATAAAAGAAACAAACTTAAACTAATCCTAAGAGATTGTATGAGAGCAAAGAGTGTTGGAGCTATTGAAGTAGACGAAGAAAAAGGTATTACTAAATACGCAAAGCCAGCAGGACTTTTAGCAATTTTAGTACCTACAACAAATCCTTGTTTAACACCAGCAGGTCAAGCTATATACTGCGTTAAAGCAAGAGACGTAATGATTTGTTCACCTCACCCAAGAGCAAAAAACGTTACTAATAAATGTGTTGATTTAATTAGAGAAGCTCTTGTAGAAAATGGAGCACCAGCTGATATAGTTCAATGTATTAAAAACCCATCAATTTCATTAACTCAATATTTAATGGCTGATGCCGATCTAGTTATCGCAACAGGTGGAAAAGCAATGGTTCACTCAGCATATAGCTCAGGAACACCAGCTTATGGATCAGGAGCAGGAAATGCCACTGTTATTATTGATGAAACTGCTAATACTGATGAGAGAATTAAAGAAGCAGCTTCTAATACAAGAATTTCAAAAACATCAGACTTTGGATCAGGATGTTCATGTGATGGAAATTTAGTAATCCATGAATCAATCTACGATAAATTAGTTGAAGCTTTAAAATCAGAAGGCGGATACCTTTTAAATGATGAACAAGCTGAAAAAGTTAAAAAAGTAATGTGGGATGAAGAAGGACACAGACTTCCAAAAACAGTTGCAATTAGTCCTCAAAAATTAGGAGAAGCTGCAGGAATTGAAGTTCCAGAAGAAGCTAAGTTCTTAATGGTAACTGGAGGAGGAATGGAAGGCGTTGGAAAAGAACACTTCTTCTCATCTGAAAAATTAACTACATTATTGACTTTATTTAAATATGAAGGAGATTTCGAAAATGCCCTTGACATGATGAGAGCATTATTTGAAGTAGGCGGAAAGGGACACTCATGTGGTCTATATTCATTTGACGATGATCACATTGATGCACTTGGAAAAGCTGCTCCTGTTTCTAGAATTATGATTAGACAACCTAATAACAAGGGAAATGCTGGATCAGCAACAAATGGTATGCCTGCTACATCTTCTATGGGATGTGGAACTTGGGGTGGAAATATTGTATCTGAAAATATAGCACTTAAACACTATATAAACACTACTTGGGTAGCAAGACCTATTAAAGAAGATATGCCATCACTTGAAGAATTATTCCAAGAATTTTATGTAGAAGGAATGGATCAAGAATAATAGAAAAATAAAAGGATGTTTAAAAGCTACTTTTTTAAGTGGCTTTTAAACAAATATAAAAC
>NZ_JALEOV010000091.1 GCF_022767005.1 Peptoniphilus sp.
GTTAAGGGCGAAAGTATGATAAACGCAAATATATTCGACGGAGACATTGTTTTTATTAGAAAACAACCTACTCTGGAAAATGGAGAAATAGGAGCAATCCTACTAGACAATGAAGCAACTTTAAAAAGGTTTAGCAAAACAAATAATAGTGTAATCCTACAAGCAGAAAACCCAAGCATGACGGATTGGCCTAGAGTTTACACAAGTGGCAATATACGAGTTTTAGGAAAATTAGTAGGTGTATATAGCAAAAAAGAATAGAGAGTGCAGTGCGCAAGCACTCTCTAATTTACTATTTTAATTTTAGGAGCGGTAAAAATGAAAATGGGAATGCGAAAACCTAGCATTAAAAAATCTTTTAAAGCTAGAACAACTTCTAAATATAAGAGAGCAGCAAAAAGAGCAATAAACCCAACTTATGGAAAAAAAGGCATGGGATTAATAAATGATCCAAAGAAATCTGTATATAATAAAGTTTATAACAAAACCACAGTTGGACTTAATGATGTAATTTCTTCAACAAAAAATAATACGGAAGATAAGTCAATGTTAAATACTGAACAAGAAGTAAGCGCTGTCACTTCCCCTGATAATGACACTATTTATAATAAAAATGGTGATTTAGTTATTATAATGGACACCATGCTTTTAAAAGCTTCAGAAAAAATTGATACTAATATTAATTTATCATTTGATGACATAAGTGAAATTCTTATAGAAGACAATGTAGTCACAATCTACGATAATAAAAATAGAGTATTTTTTGAAGGTGATTTGACTAAAAATAATAAAGAAAAAGTCTATAAACTCTATAAAAAGATTAATAAATCAAACAATTTACCTTACAGGTCTTACTATGAAGTTATTTACGATAAACCAAGAGGAACTTCGGAAAGAAATTTAAAGATATTTAAGTTTGCTATATTACCATTAACCGTAATATATTTTCTTCTGTATTTGGCAATCCAAAGTAAATGGATTTTAATAGTCATGATACTTTTTTTAATAATATTTTTTAATGGTATTAGAACAAACGATTATAAAAATTAAAAAAAAAAGAGGACGTGACAAGCACATCCCCTAATAAAGTGTTATAAATAACGCTTTTACCTTTGCAAAACAATTATACCACATTTGTTTAATTAATTCTATTAGATTGATTTTTTGTATCCTATTTAGGAGGCAAAATGGCAATCAAAGACTTAGGTGGCGGTCGCTACCAAATACGAATTGATAAGAAAGATTATAGCACAGGCGCAAGGAAAACAAAAACCTTGACCCTAGAAACTGAACTTACTGGTAGACAACTAGATGCTTTGTTGTTTACCAAGGAAGCCGTGTTAGAAAGAGAGGTAGATAAAGAATTAAATGAAGTTTCCAACCCTGGAGACTTAAATTTAAAAGATTACTTTGAAAAGATATTTATAAAAAATAAAAAGCGTGAGCAAAACACTATCGACTGGTATGTAAGATACCTAAGAAATAGAACTTATACTTTTTTTGGCAACAAGAAAATTAAGACTATAAGTAACTTAGATGTAAAAAACTTTTTCTCTATGCTTGATAATGCTAAAAAAGCTAATGGCAAGCCATTGTCACAAAAAACTAAGAAACATTATTTGACAGTCTTAAAAGCAATTTTTGAGGACTGCGTCGATAGAGATCTCATGAATAAAAACCCTGCAAGTAAAATTCAAGTTAATGTACCCAACAGGCCCTTGTCTGTATCTAAGTTTTACACTCCAGATGAGTTAAAAGAAAACTTAGAAAAGCTGTCAGAGTATGCTACTACTGATAAATTAACTTATTTTGTCCTATCCTATGTCTGCGGCTTTAGACCTGCTGAAATTATGGGACTAGTATGGAATAAAGTTAGCTTTGAAAGAAAAGAGATCCTGGTGGACAAGTCTTTAGCAGCTACAACAAAGGGATACATCTATAAAAGCACAAAAAACGAGAATGTCAGGACTTCAATTTTGACTGACTATGCACTGTCGCTTTTAAAAGTCCATAAAAATAACGAGAAAATGAAATATGCAGAATTAAAATTAAAAATTCCTTTTGAAGAAAACTATGTCTTTACCTTAGACGATGGATCACATTGGGGCAAAGGAAAATTCCGAGATTTCTGGTGTAAGTTTTGCAAAAAACATGGATTAAGATATATACCGCCTTATGGACTAAGACATACAAGTGCAACTCTGCTAGCCTATGCAAATGTCCCTTTGCCAAGCATAGCTAAGCATTTGGGAGACTACAGCATAGAGTCAGCTCAAAAATATATACACGCAGTTGAGGATAACCGAGATATATATGAGAGTGCCTTTGACTTACCAAACAGAGTTAAAGTTAAGAAAAAGGATAATGTAATATCTTTTTAAAAAGTGGATACTTTTTTACAAACAAACTTTTAAAAGGCTTAAAATAAAGAATCCATTCTAAAAAAAGTGGACATTTGGTGTGGATTTTGGCAAAAATAGACGACAAAAAAACAATATTACACGAGAATAAAAAAATCGTGTATCACTGTAAACCGCTTAAAATACAAACAAACGATAATTTACAATAATACACGATAACATAAAATGGTGCTAAAGGTGGGACTTGAACCCACACGATCTTGCGACCGCCAGATTTTGAGTCTGGTGCGTCTGCCAATTCCGCCACTCTAGCAAAAAAAGAAGTGTCTAAGACACTTCAATATATTGTGGGGTGGATAGTGGGAAT
>NZ_JALEOV010000010.1 GCF_022767005.1 Peptoniphilus sp.
AAATTTTTCATAAATTTTTCCAATTTGTGGAATTCTTCTTCGCTATTTCTAATATCATCTAAACTTGTATTATATTGAGTAGACAAAAACATATCTGCTATTTTTTTATTGATACCAAAAAATGAACCTATTTTATTTTCACAAGAGATTTCTTCGGCATTTGTTAAAATCATTAAATAAATGGAATTTACAACATAAGATTTTAAATTAATTTGAGAATACTCTTTATCGTTATCAAAAATAATGGTAATTTTTTCTTCTTTTATCTTTATTTCTTTAAGGTCTTTATTTTCCCAATTGAGTTCATTTATTAATTTTTCAACATTTTCTTTATGAGATAAGTCAGTTTTTAAAGAATATAAATTAGTTTTTGAGCAAGCCATTGTAAAAATTAAAATAAAAGTCAAGATGAGAACTTTTTTAGTCATATTATGCTCCTTTGATAAAAATTCAGCAATTTACTTGATTAAATCATAAGGCTTTCACAAGTTGTTGTCAACTATTTTTAAGTATTTCCATAAAAATACCCTCCTTACTATTTTGTTAAGTAAAGAGGGTAATCAATAAATAAGAGATATTTGTATTAAATTTTATTGAGGGATGTATTTTTTATTTTCCTTGCCCAATATGTGTTGTGCCATAGTTGATACAACTGTGTAGACTAAAATTGAAGCTAAGTTAGCAGTTACAGAGTCGTGGTCAAACCTTGGAGAAACTTCACATATGTCAAAACTAATTGGCTTTCCAGTTGAAAAGACGTGTTTTAGAAGAAGTATTACTTTTTCTGGGTCAACTCCAAGGGGTTGTGGTGCAGATACTCCCGGTGCAAAGGAAGATGTGAAACAGTCCATACAAATTGTAATGTATAGGTGATCTTGTTCGTGGATGTATTCGTCAAGGTTGTGAATTATCTCAAAGAAATTTCCATTGATTAAATCTTTTCCTAATACATATTTTACTCCTAAATCATCAGCGGTTCTAAAAAGCGCAAGAGTGTTGGAATGTTTTTGTATTCCAATAACATAATATGCGTAATCAGTTTCCTTTTCACGAGTGTAGTCGGCGATTTGTCTAAACATTGTTCCACTTGTTCCAGTTCCCTTTTCGTAAGGTCTTAGGTCAAAGTGAGCGTCAAAATTTAAAATACCCAGTTTATTGTCTTCTTTATCGTCGAGATATGTGCTAATTCCCTTGTAATGACCAAAGGCAGTTTCGTGTCCGCCTCCTAAAACAAGTGGGAATAAATTTAATTCTAAAACTTTTTTTACAGCTTTTGCAAGTTCATCTTGGCTTGCCTCAAGAGTTGTGTTTTTACTCGTAACATTACCGCAGTCATAAATTTTAAGGTCTTTAGAAAACTGACAAGGAAGTTTTGCAAGCTCCTTTCTTATTGCAGCAGGACCTGCAGCAGCACCAAATCTACCCTTATTTAGTTCAATACCTTGGTCTGATTCAAAACCAATTATTCCAAAACCAAGCTTGCCGTCAAAGGGAGTTAGGCTATCGTCATTTAAGTCAAGGGGCTTAACCCATTGATGCCATCTAAAGCTTTCATAATCATTTTCGTCGTCAATTCTACCTGACCAAATTTTCATTTCTTGGGGACTGTAATAATTTATCATTTTACACCTCAGTTTACTTTGTTCTTTGGAGTTTTTCCATTTTTAAAATCAATTAAATTATCCTTTGCATTTTCACCCATTTCTAGTCTTGCTTCAAAAGTAGCATTGCCAAGGTGAGGAGCAAGGATTACATTGTCTAGGTCTATTAGTTTTTCATTTACCTTAGGTTCTTCTTCATATACATCGAGAGCAGCTCCCGCTATTTTTTCTTCTATTAGGGCATCAGCAAGGGCATCTTCGTCTACAACTGGACCTCTTGAAGCATTTATTAATATAGCACTTTTTTTCATCATTTCCAATTCATTTTTAGAAATCATATGATGTAGTTCAGGAACATAGGCAGTGTGAAGACTCAAAAAGTCAGAATTCTTAATTACATCATCCTTTGATCTATATTCAATTTTGTATTCACTTTCAAAATCTTCTTTTCTAGTGCGTGAATAATAAATTACATTCATCTCAAAAGCCTTTGCTCTTTTTGCGAGATTTTTGCCAATATTTCCAAGTCCAATTATGCCAAGAGTTTTTCCTTTAAGTTGACTTCCAAGGTAAAAAGTTGGTCTCCAACCATAAAACTCTCCTCTTCTTGTAACTTTGTCGCCTGACACAATTTTTCTTGCAGCGCTAAGCATTAGTCCAAAGGCAAGTTCCGCAGTGGAAACGGCAGACGCAGGTGCCGGTGCGTTTGTAACCACAATATTTTTTTCACGAGCGTAATTTATATCTATATTGTCAAAGCCAGCACCGTAGTTTGCAATAATTTTCAAGTCCCTTCCTGCGTCAATTACATCCTTATCAATTTTATCGGAAAGAGGGCATAGTAGTGCATCTTGACCCTTTATCTTTTCAATAATTTCTTCCTTTTTTAAAGGCATATTGGAGTCGTGATAAGTTATCTCGAAATTTTTATTTAGTTCGTCATAAATTTTTTCTGGAATATTACTTGTAATTAATAATTTCATTAAAATCACCTCATAATTTTATTTTAACATTAAATGATTATTGTATAAAGTAGGCTGGAAAACAATTAAAAAAAATGAATTGAAAAAAAAATTCAATACTATAAAATTACGTTGTCACATAAAGATTATATAGTATTAGTATTTAGTGACTTTCTTAATTGAGAAAAATTAAATCTAGAGATGAACCGGGGTTGTGATAGTATTAGGTTTGGAAGGTGGTATTTTGAAGAAGAATAAAACGCTAATATTTTTAAATTTTATATTTTTAATTTTTACTGTTATATCATTTTTTAAAAGAGGTCGGAGTATATTTTTGCTATTTACTTTTGCATTTTTTGTTCAGATTTGTTATTGTTTATACGATATTCATAAAAATAAATAAGGTTAGGTGAAAAAGTTGAAGAAATTTACTGTTGTTTTTTTGGTTATAATTATGTTATTTTTAAACGCATCAAGTGTTTTTGCATATAGTGATACAGAACCTGTTAGTATGAATGGGGGAAATTATAAAATAGAGTTTATTGACGAAAATTCATTAAAAATTTTATATGATGATGGGAAGACAACTATTATGAGCAAAAAAGAAGATGATAATAGTATATATATTTATGCAGATGGAGTTTTGTATTCTAAAGTTGATAAAAACAATATTGCCAGCGCAACAAGTTCAGGTGAATTTAACATAAACCTTTACTCTAGTTCAGGGTATGAACTATATATAAATGAAAGTATGTCATACAGAGCTTGGAAAGATGAAGAAGCCAAAGTAATTGGATTTTTTTCATTGCTTATTGGAGGAACACCAGGATTTATTTATGATTTTGTATCTTATGTAAAACAGCTTGTAGAACCTATTGATGACACTATATACGTTAATTATAGGAGATATATAGATGTTAACGGAGATAGACAAAAAGATGTTATAAGGTTTAAAAAAGGTGGACCTAGTGGCAAAACTTTAAAAGAAAATGTGAGAGAATGGAATCATATACCTGATTAATGGATAATTTTAGATAAAATCAAAATAGAGAATATAATAAATTTAAATATTTAGAAGTTAAGAATTTTTTCTTAGCTTCTTTTTTTAACTTCAAAAATCTTATAATCTCCTATATAATATATAAAGTTAGGGAGTGATTAGGTGAAAAATCAAGAAAATAAGTTGGGGATAATGGCAATCCCAAAGCTTTTATTTCAAGTATCTTTTCCTATTGTAGTTTCTATGTTTATACAATCCATGTATAACCTAGTGGATTCTTACTACATTGGAAAGATCAATGAAGAAGCATTTACTGCCATATCTATTGCCTTTCCAATCCAAAATATAATGATAGGAATTGCAGTAGGCACTGGCGTAGGTATGAATTCCTTAATATCCAGATACTTGGGAGAAAAGAATTTTAAAAAATCAGACAGAATTGCAGAGACAGGTTTAGCTCTTGCAATAATTTATGGAATAATACTTTTAATAATTTCAAGGTTTCTGCCAAGGCCTTATTTGTCAGCACAGACGACAAACGAGAACATAATAAATTATGGAGTAGATTATCTTCAAATTGTAATGGGTCTGTCCATGGGAGTTTTTATGCAAATTTTTCTCGAAAGGCTCTTGCAGTCCACGGGAAAATCAATATTTACAATGCTCACACAACTTACTGGAGCTATATTAAATATAATCCTTGATCCAATTTTTATATTTGGATATTTTGGATTGCCTGCCATGGGAGTAAAAGGTGCAGCGATAGCGACAGTTATTGGACAAATAATCGGCGCATTATGTGGATGTTTCTTTGAACATAAATTTAACAAAGAAATTACAATAAAAAAACCTGTACTAGATTTAGGTATAGTAAAGAGGATATATGCAGTTGGAGTCCCTTCTATGATTACAATTACAATTCAGTCCTTTACAATTTATGTATTAAATAAAATGCTTTCCAATATATCAACCTCTGCCATTGCAGCACTTGGAGCGTATTTCAAAATTCAGTCCTTTGTATTTATGCCAGTCTTTGGTGTGAATAACGGATTGGTGCCAATAGTCGCCTACAATTATGGTGCAAAGAATAAAGAGAGAATTTTAAAATCAGTAAAACTCGCCTTTATAGTAGTAATGGCAATGATGGTAATTGTATCGTCAATTATAATAATTTTTCCAAGAGAATTACTTTCTATTTTCTCAGCAAGTGGAAAGATGCTTGAAATTGGAATACCAATGTTAAGAATAAGTGCACTATCCTATATATTTGCTGGCATATCAATCGTTGGAGTGGCAGTTTTCCAAGCCTTTGGCAACGGAATTTTAGCACTATTTGATTCTATATTAAGACAAATAGTTGTGCTTCTACCTGTGGCATATATTGCAATAAAATTTTTCACAGTCAATGAAATATGGTGGGGATATGTAATAGCAGAATTTGTTTCATTATTATTTGTAATATATTTTATGAATACCTTTGTTAGAAAAAAATTAGAGCTTATTTAAGTCTTAAAAATGGCTTAAATGTTGAAAAAAATTTGAATTTGATGTATTATGAACTTAATTTAAAAAATCCTAGGAGGAATAGCATGGCTAAAGCAAAATTTGAAAGAAATAAACCACACGTAAACATTGGAACAATTGGTCACGTTGACCACGGTAAAACAACACTTACAGCAGCAATCACACTTGTAATGAACAAGAGATATGGCAGCGGAGAATTCGTAGAT
>NZ_JALEOV010000015.1 GCF_022767005.1 Peptoniphilus sp.
AAATTTTTAGTCAAAATATTGTAAAAGATTTTTGAACCAAATGCCATTGCAGCTGACGCAATAGTTATTTTAATTACATTTGTAAAAAGTTTTTTATTAAATACATTTCCAATTAATTTGATTGATGGAAGATAAATCGCAATTGCTCCAACTATAAAAGAAATTGAAGTCGCAAGGGCAATTCCTCTTATCCCCATTATTTTTGAAAGTAAAAATGCTAGAAAAATATTAATTGCAACTATTAATACTGAATTTATTACTGGAGTTTTGTTGTCGCCAAGAGAATAAAACACTCTTGATATAATTTCTCGCACACCAATTCCAATTACACCAAAGGCAAAAAAAGATAAAACTGTGGCAGTAATCCTTGCATCATCAACAGAAAATTCTCCACCAACAAATAAAAGATTTACAATTGGAAAAGAATAAATGTATAAACCAAAGGCTGCCGGCACAACTAAAAGCAACATATTAGAAAGACCTTCTGAAAGAGCAGACTTTAAATTTTTGAAATCTTTTTTTGAACCAAAGTTTGCAAGTTTTGGATAAGTAGCAGTGATAATTGATGTTACCACAATTCCCGTTACAAAACTTTGAAGTTTGTAGGCATAGTTTAAAATTGAAATTCCTCCAGAATAAGCTCCCGATGCAATGGAGCGAGAAATCATAAAGTTAATTTCAATTGCCGAAGTAGAAATTAAAATTGGAAGAATTGAAATGAACATCGCCTTCATGTCCTGGTTAAAATCAATTTTCAAACTGTGTTTATATCCAAGCTTTTTAATTGGAAGAATAAAAATTGCATATTGAAACACAAAGGCAGCTAAAATTCCTATGGCAAGATAATTTATTCCAATTTTGTAAGAAATTCCCATGGAAACAATTAAAATAATATTCATGAGAATTGAATGCAAAACTGAAACTATAAACTTTTCGTAAATTTGTAAATAAGCCTTATAAATTGAACTCACAGCTGTAACGGCAATAGAAAGCATTGCAACTCTTGAAACAAATATTGCTACTTCAAGTTTTTCTCCCTCAAAACCTTCAGCCATTAGTTTTACAAGTGGTCTTGCAAAAATAATAGAAAATATAGTTACTATAATAAAGGCAATTAAAATGATATTTGAAAGATTGGCAGTAAAAGCATCAGCACTTTTTTTGTCCTCTCTAGTCTTTATTTTGTCGTACATTGGTATGTAGCCATTTGCAACAGCACCACTAATTACATTTGTAAAAGTCATGGGAAGTTGGAATGCAATTAGAAAAATATCTGCCACCATTCCAACGCCAAAAAAGTATGCCAGTGCCTTTTCTCTCAAAAGTCCAAAAATCTTTGAGACAATTGTAATTATCATTAATATATATGAAGTCTTCATCTTTTCTCCTTTAAAATAAAAAACTCGAGATAACCTCAAGTCATTATATATTTATTTAATTCGATTTACAAGTAAGACCTGAATTTAATTTCTATCTTTTATACTTATGAAAAAAAGTTTTTAAAAACTAAAATAGATGACAATATAACTTTTAGCCGCCCTATTACATTAGTTTAAATAAAAAACGGATGCAACCTACTAAATATAGGTAGCATCCAATAAGTTTACTTAAACTATATTATTGTGTCCAGTTTTAGGGTTACACATAAAATGTCGCTGTTTTCTAATAAAATTTATTTTGCTTGATTTACTGCATCATTTGCTGCTTCTAAGAATTGGTTATAAGATTGTGTTGCACCACTAATTGCTGTAACTTCTTCTACTGAACCCTTTTCTTTAAGATCTTTTCCATATTTTTGAGAAGCTTCAAGAGTCATTTGTGCAGTTTTGTATCCATCT
Source organism: Peptoniphilus sp. (assembly GCF_022767005.1). Classification (GTDB taxonomy): domain Bacteria; phylum Bacillota; class Clostridia; order Tissierellales; family Peptoniphilaceae; genus Peptoniphilus_A. The sequence goes on from NZ_JALEOV010000015.1 coordinate 1,839, forward strand.
TCGCCAGCTTCTTTTCCGTAATCTTCGTCCTTTTCTTTTCCTTCTTTGTCAAGATTTTTAACAACAGCATCGCTTATTTTTCCATCAGCAACTGTAACAGTAACTTCAATATATCCGCCGTAATCATCTGTGGAAGATTTTCCTGTATAAGTTCCATCTTTAAGAGTTGCTGCCGTTTCAGTTTTTGCATTAGCAGTAGTTTCTACTTTCTTATTGTTTTCCTTTGCTGCATTTCCCTTTGCATTGTTTTTTGCTCCGCCACATCCGACAAGTGTTAGTGATAACATTGCAATTGTAGCCATTGTAAGTTTTTTCTTCATAAATATCCTCCTTAATAAATTATAATTATATTAATTAACTTGCCAAAATCATTCTAAATTTAAAAATTTCGCCAAATCAATTTCTACCAAATTTATACTTCCTCTTGAAATAATTTTCATTTCGCCTGTTAGTTGATAAATCCAATTTGAAATAAAGGGCTCATGTGAAACAAATATATAATTTTCCCCTTTATCTAAATTTTCTAAAATATCTTTTATTCTTCCACCAGCAAGGTATTCCTTGACTTCATAGGTAGAGTCAAGGTGTTTTGCCAAAATTTCTGCAGTTTCTTTTGCTCTCTCAAGGGGTGATGAATAAATTTTGTAAGATCTCTTGTCCTTTAAATTGTTTGCAAATACTTTAAAGGATTCTTCCAATTTTCTCTTCCCAATAGTAGTTAACTTTCTCTTAAAGTCGTCATCTGCATAAATTTCAGCCTCGCCATGTCTTATAAAATAAATTTTCATTTTAAATTGTAAAAGGCATCAAAACCTGGATAATTTGAAAGATCGCCAAGTTCATCTTCTATGCGAAGAAGTTCGTTGTATTTTGCTACTCTTTCACTTCTTGCTGGTGCACCAGTTTTTATAAATCCTGCATTAGTTGCAACTGCTAAATCTGCAATTGTTGAGTCTTCACTTTCTCCAGATCTATGAGAAATTATTGCAGTGTAATTATGTCTTTTTGCAAGTTCAATTGCATCTAGTGTTTCTGTGATTGTTCCTATTTGATTTAATTTAATTAGAATTGAGTTTGCAGATTTCTTTTCAATTCCTTCTTGAAGTCTTTTTGTATTTGTAACGAAGAAGTCATCGCCAACTAATTGAACTTTATCGCCAAGAAGTTCTGTAATGTGTTTCCATCCATCCCAATCGTCTTCTGCAAGTCCATCTTCTATTGAATAAATTGGATATTCATTTACAAGTTCTTCATAGAATTTTGAAAGTTCTTCTGAATTAAATTCACGGCCTTCACCTGCAAGTATATATTTTTTCTTATCTGCATCATAAAATTCTGAAGCTGCTGCGTCAATTGCAAGTACAATGTCCTTACCTGCTTCATATCCAGCTGCCTTTACTGCTTCAAGTATGCAGTCAAAAGCTTTTTTATTAGATTCAAGATTTGGTGCAAATCCACCTTCATCTCCAACTCCAGTTGAAAGTCCTTTGTCCTTTAAAACCTTTTTAAGTGCGTGATAAACTTCTGCACCCATTCTTAGTGCTTCTTTAAAAGTTTCTGCGCCAATTGGCATAATCATAAATTCTTGTATGTCAACATTGTTATCTGCGTGTTCGCCACCATTTATTATATTCATCATTGGAATTGGCATTGTCTTTGAATTTACTCCGCCAAGATATTGATAAAGTGGGAGTCCTGCTTCATTTGCTGCAGCTCTTGCAACTGCAATTGAAACTCCAAGGATTGCATTTGCTCCAAGTTCGCCCTTGTTTTCAGTTCCGTCAAGTTCTATTAGCATTTTATCGATTCCAAGTTGATCAAATACATCAAAGCAAATTAATTCTTCAGCAATTCTTTCATTTACATTTTTAACAGCTTCTTCTACGCCCTTGCCATTATATCTTTCTTCTCCGTCGCGAAGTTCAACAGCTTCGTGAACACCAGTTGATGCACCACTTGGCACAATTGAAGACCCAAATCCGCCATTAACTGTTCCAATTTCTACTTCAACAGTTGGATTTCCCCTTGAATCAAGAACTTCTCTCGCATAAACATAATCAATTAAACTCATAATTCCTCCTAATTAAAATAAACTTTCGCCAGTCATAAGTTCTGGCTTTTCAATTCCCATGATTTTTAAAATTGTCGGCGAAAGGTCGCAAAGTGCCCCGCCTTTTCTTAGTTTTACATCTTTATTAAAAAGAAAAATTGGCACAGGATTTGTGCTGTGACTTGTTACAACATTTCCCTCTTTGTCAATCATATATTCGCAATTCCCATGGTCTGCAGTAATTATTGCGACGCCCTCTTTCTCCTTTAAAACCTTTAAAATTCTGCCTAAATTTGCATCAACTGTTTCCACAGCTTTTATTGCCGCCTTCAAGTTTCCTGTGTGTCCAACCATATCTGGATTTGCAAAATTTAAAATTATTACTCCGTATTTATCTTCTTTTAATTTTGCAATCACAGCATCTGTAACTTCATTTGCACTCATTTCAGGTTTTAGGTCATAAGTTGCAACTTTTGGGGATGGAATAAGAACTCTGTCTTCCCCTTCAAAAGGCTTTTCTCTTCCACCATTGAAGAAAAATGTAACATGTGCATATTTTTCTGTCTCTGCAATTCTAAGCTGATTGATTTTATTTTTTTCCAAAATTTCACCCAATGTGTCCCTTGGAATTTCATCTTTAAAGGCAACAAATTTATTTTTAATATTTTTATCATACTCTGTCATAGTTACAAGAGTTGTATTTATTTTTTCTCTTTCAAATCCCTTAAAGTCATCGTCAACTAATGCCCTCGTAATTTGTCTAACTCTATCTGGTCTAAAGTTAAAAATTATTATTGAATCATTTTCTTCAATTTCAGAATTTTTCACAAATTTTGCAGGCAATAAAAATTCATCGGTAATATCTTTATCGTAGGAAGATTTTACATAATCTAGAATATCTTCTTCGACAAAATCCACATTTGATATAAGGTCATCGTAATATTTCTTAGTTCTCTCCCATCTATTGTCTCTGTCCATTGCATAATATCTTCCAGAAATTGTAGCAATCTTCCCATTTCCTATTTTGTCTATTTCATCTTGAAGCTCTTTAATATCTTCTAATGCAGCATAGGGAGATACATCACGACCATCTGTTATTGCGTGTATATAAGTTTTTTCTATTCCTTCATCTGCCATTAACTTTATAAGAGCTTTTAGATGATCAAAGTGTGAATGAACTCCACCCTTTGATACAAGTCCAATTAAATGAACCTTTGAATTGTTTTTCCTTGCACTATCAATTGCTCTTTTAAATTCAGGATTTTTAAAAAATTCGCCTGACTTAATCGCCTCAGTTATCTTTGTGAGGTTTTGATAAATTACCCTTCCTGCACCTATGTTTAAATGTCCAACTTCAGAATTTCCCATTTGTCCATGAGGAAGGCCTACATATTCTTCACTTGCAAAAATTTCTGTGTGAGGTGAATTTTTATAAAGCTCATCAAGAGTGGGAGTTTTCGCGAGTTTTACTGCATTTCCTACTTCAGATTCGTTTATTCCAAATCCATCCAAAATTATTAGCATAGTTGGTTTCATAAATTTTCACCACACTTTATTATTTCAATAAAATCCTTGACATCTAGGCTTGCTCCTCCGACAAGAACTCCGTCAATATTTTCTTTTGCCAAAATTTCTTTTGCATTAGATGGTTTTACAGATCCACCGTATAAAATTCTAATTTTTTTAGAAATTTCCCCATAATTTTTGTTTATAATTTCTCGAATTTCTCTACACATATTTTCTGCATCTTCAGAAGAACAAGTTTTGCCAGTGCCAATTGCCCAAATTGGTTCATAGGCAATGGTAATATTTTTAAGATTTTCTACACCACTAAGAGAATTTAGCAATTCATTTTTTACAAAATCTAATTCTTTATTTTCTTCTTTTATCTCAAGAGATTCTCCAAGGCAAAGAATAACAGATAAATTATGAGAAAGAGCCCTTTTTATCTTTGCATTTACAATTTCGTCGCTTTCCGAAAATTTTTCTCGTCTTTCTGAATGACCGATGATTACATTTTTAACCCCAATATCTTTAAGCATATTAGCTGAAACTTCGCCAGTAAAAGCTCCATCTTCAAATTCAGAAACATTTTGTGCAGCAACTTCAATTTTATCTTTTACACTTTTTGTAAAACTTTCTAGAGAAACAAAACTTGGAGCAATAAGAATATCTACATTTTCAAATCTAAAATCATTTATTTTATTTGCAAATGCAAGAGCCTCACTAGAAGTTTTATTCATCTTCCAATTTCCACAAATATATTTTCTTCTCATGCTTCTTCTACCGCCTCAATGCTAGGAAGTTTTTTGCCTTCAAGCATTTCAAGACTTGCGCCACCACCTGTTGAAATGTGAGTTAATTTATCTGCTACGCCAGCTTTTTCAACTGCAGAAACAGAATCTCCTCCGCCAACAATTACTGTTGCGCCAAGATTTGCTAAGATTTTTGCTAGTTCAATAGTTCCATGAGAAAATTCTTTAATTTCAAAAACTCCACAAGGTCCATTTAATACAACTGTCTTTGCATCTTTTAGAGCAGCTTCAATATCCTTTAAGCTTTCTCTTCCAATATCTAAGATCATATCATCTTCACTTACATCTTCTGCGTCCTTTAAAGTTCCCTTTGCATTTTCAGAAAGTTCTGGAGCAACTATTACATCTCTCGGCAAAATTAAAGCAACGCCCTTGTCAATTGCCTTTGCCATTATTTCTCTTGCAAGGTCTAATTTGTCATCTTCAACTAGAGATTTGCCAACTTCAAGTCCCTTCGACTTTAAGAAAGTATTTGCCATAGCACCAACAATTACTAACACATCAACTTTTTCTAGCAAGTTTTCAATTACACCGATTTTATCAGAAACTTTTGAACCACCAAGAATTGCAGCAAAAGGTTTTTCTGGATTTTTAAGTACATCTTCAAAATATTTAATTTCTTTTTCAACTAAAAGTCCAACACAGGATGGCAAAAATTCAGTAACGCCAACATTTGAAGCGTGAGCTCTATGTGCTGTTCCAAAAGCATCATTTACAAAAATATCTCCAAGAGAAGCAAGTTTTTTTGAAAAATCAGCATCGTTCTTCTCTTCGCCCTTTACAAACCTAAGATTTTCAATAAGAGCTATTTCGCCCTTTTTAAGTTTTTTAACTTCTTCAATGACATTTTCGTCTACAACTTCCTTTGAAACAATAAATTTAACATCCTCCTTTAAAAGTTCAGAAGCTCTTTTTGCCACTGGTGCAAGAGAAAGTTCTTCTTTGTATTCTCCCTTAGGTCTTCCAAGATGACTCATAAGCACAACTTTTGCACCCTTTTCTATTAAATAATTAATAGTAGGAATGGCTTTTACAATTCTATCGTCTCCAGTAACTTTGCCATCCTTTAGTGGAACATTAAAGTCAACCCTAACTAGTGCAGTTTTATCGTTAAAATCAAAATCTCTAATAGTCTTTTTCACATTACACCTCTTATTTTCGATTTTTCATTAAAATTATCAATTAAATTATACCATAAATTAAAAGAGTTTATATTTGTAGAATAGTTTAATATTTATAATTTATCGTGAAGTATAATTTCATAAATGTTTAATAGAATGTAAAATACTTGACTTTTTGATTTTTTATGCTATGCTTTGATAAATAGATAAATTGTTAAATGCCTTTTATGTTTACTATATAGAGAATGCTTGCATAAAAATAACTTTGATAATTAACCAATATTACATAATTTTATTTTGTCGTGTATGTGGATTTTCAAGTACTAATTTAAATTTGTTTGTCTAAGTTATTAATTTACGGAAGAGTGATATTTATGAAAATGCAAATATTAAAATTTCTTACATTAATTCAGCCTCACTATCTTTTTAATATTATTGAAATAATTCTTTTAATTTTAATATTAAATAGGTTAAAAGAGTTGTTTAAGGAGATGTGATTTTATGGAAAAATATTCTGAAAGTGTGCGAATTCTTACGAGTCTAATTCCCTATACTGTTTTACATGTTATTAAGATTGTTTTATTAGTTAAAATATTAAATCTTTTAAAACATTTTAAAAATCAATGAAATCTTTGGCACAATCATAACCACCGGCTAAGCCGGTGGTTTGTTATGCCCCTATAAGGGGCTGTTACCGGCAGCATTCCATGCTTTGAATTTTCTTTCTCGCGCACCTTTTTCACAGCTAGTGCTAAAGCACTTTAGTTTCTGCTTTTGTTCACTTGCTCACCCGTAAAC
>NZ_JALEOV010000039.1 GCF_022767005.1 Peptoniphilus sp.
AATGATTATATCTTACTTCCCTAACGAAGCCTTTAGACCTTATAGCTTCGTGAGTGCTGACCTAAATATAATTGGCTTAATCGTAAATGCAATTATATTTGTGCTAATGATAGTATTGACTTACTCAATTTATTCAAACAAAGAACTTAAATATTAATTAAAAAAATCCTACTCTTCATCGGGTAGGATTTTTTAATGCAATTATTCTTATAATTATACATTTAAGCAAATTTTTTTACTTGTTTTAAATTTTCCAAAATTTCTAATTTTTCTGATTCTAAATTATTTGATTCTTCGATTTTTTCATTGTAAATTCTATTTAATTCTTCTTCTGTAACTTCACTTGGAAGTATGTCAAGTACAACTTTTCCCTTATTTAACATTATAATTCTGTCAGAATATTCTATTGCGTTTTTCAAGTTATGAGTAATCATAAGTGTCATGATTTTTTCTTTTTTAATAAGGTCATTTGTCTTGTTCATTATTATCTTAGATGTCTTTGGATCAAGAGCCGCTGTGTGTTCATCAAGTAAAAGTATCTTTGGTTTTTTTACTGTTGCCATTAAGAGTGAAAGTGATTGTCTTTGACCACCTGATAGGAATTTTACTTGCGTCTTTAATTTGTTTTCAAGACCAAGGTCAATGCTCTTTAATTTTTCAATTATTTTTTCATTATTGTTTTTGTCAATTAATTTTCTGAAAGTAAATTTATGTCCCTTTTTAAATGCCATGGACATATTTTCTAAAATATTTAAGCTTTGGCAAACTCCCTTTGATGGATCTTGATTTACCTTTCCAATGTCAATTGCTCTCTTGTCTTCAGATAATTTTGCAATGTCAACATCGTCTAATAAAATTTCTCCTGAATCTGGGTTTAGTGATCCACTAATCATATTAAATAGTGTGGACTTGCCACATCCATTTGGTCCCAAGATTGCAACGCATTTATTATCTTCGATTTCAAGGGAAAAGTTATCAAATACTTGATTTTCTTCATCCATTCCCTTGTAAAAAGTTTTTGATATGTTTTTAATTTTTAGCATTTTCTTCCCTCTTTCCCTTTAATACAGATAGTCCCTTTGATGAAACATTGTTATAAACTATAAAGAACACTACTATTATTGCAGTTATTCCCTTTAAATCACTTGGAGCAAGTCCAATGTATAGTGCAATTCCATATATAATTCTATAAATTATGGCACCAATTATCGCCCTTGTCGTTCTATTTAAAAAGTTTGCATTCTTTAAAAAGGCATCGCCAATAATTACTGATGCAAGTGCTGATACTATTATGGATTGACCCATTGTAATGTCTGCGTAACCATTTGACTGTGCCATAAGTGCTCCTGCTAATGCTGCAAGTGCATTTGAAATAATAAGCCCTATTGCAATGTACTTGTCGGGATTTTTGCCAAGGGCTTTTACTAAAGTTTCATTGTCCCCTGTTGCTAAAAGCAAATATCCCTTTTCTGTTTTTAAAAACCAATCTAAAACAATTTTAATAATTAATGTAATAATTATTAAAATTAAAATCTTTGGAACAGATTCAAAAAGTTGAAAAACAGTTTTGAAATCAAAGAAAGTAACATTTGGTGTGCCAGTAATTCTTAAATTAACTGAATATAAAAATGTCATCGTAAGAATACCGGCAAGTATTGCTTGAATTTTAAATTTTCTAAATAATATATAAGTTATATATCCCCCAATACCTCCTGCAATTAGTGAAACTACCATTGCAAGTATTGGATTTATCCCTAAAGTTAACATCTTAGCAAAAGAAAAAGCTCCTAGCGGAAAGGTTCCTTCAACTGACATATCTGGGAAATCTAAAATTTTAAATGTTATTACTACTCCTATTGTCAATATGGAAAATATAAGTCCCATGACAATGGATTCCATTATTACTGAATTCAACTTTCTTCCTCCTAATTTTAAATCTATTCTACTACCTTTGCGTCTTTCATCAATTTTTCATCTTTGCTAAGTCCTATAGCTTCAGCAGTTTTTTTGTTTACAACTTTTCTAGTATCTGTTGAAAATACTACTGGAACTTCACTTACTTTTTTACCACCAAGTATTTCACTTGCCATGCCCGCTGCTTTCTTGCCAAGGTCTAAATAGTCGACGCCTGAACTTATTAAAATTCCATTTTCAACTGGTCCTTCTTCTGATGCAAAGGAAGGAATTTTTGCTTCCTTTAAGCTTTCTGCAATAATAGTTGATGCTGATGAAACTGTGTTATCTGTAATAGCCATGAAGATGTCTATTTTTGGCTCAATTGTCTTTATTGCAGTTGAAACGTCGTTAATATTATTTACTCCAACTTCAACTACATTTAGTCCAAAACCTTCTGCAGATTTCTTTAATTCTTCAACTTGGAATTTTGAATTTGCTTCGTTAGTAGAAAACATTACTCCAATATTTTTTATATTTGGGAAGATGCTAATCATTTCTTCAAGTTGTGCTGAAATTGAAAAATAATCGCTTACTCCTGTTACATTTCCCTCTGGTGCTTCAAGATTTTTTAGCAAATCTGCACTTTCTGGATCAGTTACTGCGTTAAAAATAATTGGAATTTCCTTTTCGCCATTTTTTGCACCTTGTGCCGCTGGCGTCGCTATTGCATAAATCAAATCAACATTTTTATCTTGAAAAGATTTTATAATTGATGGAACAACTGTAAGATCTCCATTTGCATTTTTAGAAATAATTTCCACATCTGGATTTGTCTTTTCAAGTTCATCAACAAACCCCTTTCTTGCTCTTTCAAGGGCAATGTGGTCGGCAAGTTGAATTATGCCAACTTTTTTTGCACCTTCTGTACTTCCTGTCGTAGTTTCTTCTGCTGGCTTTTTATTTTTTGCACCTGAGCAAGAAACTAAAAATAATGACAATAAAACTAAAACAAATACTCTTCTAAATTTCATAAAAACCTCCATAAAATAAAAAAAATCTTTCATCCACATTGGGACGAAAGATTGACTTCGCGGTACCACCCGATTTTATAATCTAAAAAGATTACCTCATTTTAAGGTCTAACAACCTCTAGCCTCAGTTAACGGTGGCTTCCGTACTTGCCTACTAATTTCAACAAATAAGCTTAAGAGTGTATATTAAACTTTTGTGTATTGCCTCGCACCATACGGCAACTCTCTTAAATCATCAAAAATTCTTTTTTCTCTTTCAACGCTTTTTTCAAATTAAGATGATTATAATCTAGTAGCACAACAAAGTCAAGCCTTTTTTTATTTTTTTCTGCTATGAAAATTATTTTATAATTTCTGCATCCTTTAAATTTTCGTTGTTAAGGTCAAGTCCAAGTGCCTTAGCAGTTTTTTCATTTACTTTCTTCTTTGAAGTCTTGTTGTCTTCTGCGTGAACATTTTTAATATCTTCGCCCTTTAAAATTCTTATTGCGAGATCCGCTGCTTGTCTTCCATGCTCATAGTAGTCCACACCTTCACTCATTAAAAGACCCTTTGAAACTTGTCCTTCTTCAGCAGAAATTGATGGAACCTTATCCTTTAATAAGTTTTCAGCAACTATTGGTCCAGCTGAAGCAACAGTATTATCAGTTAGCGCATAGTAAGCATCTATCTTTCCAGTTAAAGTTGAAAGAGCTTGACCAATGTCGTTAATATTATTTATTCCAACACTTTCAAGTTTAAGTCCAAGGTCATGGCAAGCACTTTCTAAAGCTTCAACTTGTACCTTTGAATTTGCTTCGTTAGTAGAAAAAATTGTACCAATAGTTTTTATATTTGGATAAATCTTTAGGAAAGATTCAATTTGATTCTTTGCAGAAACTGCATCATTTACTCCCGTGATATTTGTAATTTTATCTGGCGCTTCAATTAAACCGGCTTCCACTGGGTCTGTAACTGCAGAATAAATAATATTTTTATTTGGAAGAGCTGTCTTTGCTCCCTGTGCAGCTGGTGTTGAAATCGCATAAACTAATTTGTATTCGTCTTTTTCAAATTTTTTTGGCGCAGTAGTAGTTAAAGCTTGGTCGCCTTGCAAATTTTCAACTTCAACTTCTGCATCAATTCCCTCTTCTTTTAGCCTATCTTCAAAACCCTTAAGTGCATTGTCAAGAGATACGTGTTCAATATATTGGATAGCTCCAATTTTTATTTTTCCATCATTTTTTTCTGCCTTTTTATCTGTACTGCAAGCAACAAGAGATGCAGCAAGGGCACCTACCATAACAATTTTTACCATTTTCTTTAAATTTTTCATTTTTTCCTCCAAAAGAATTATTTAAAATAATAAAAAAATCCCTCGCCCAACATAGGGCGAAGGATTCGCGGTACCACCTAAATTCGAAATAAAAATATTTCCTCTTTAAAGATCTAACAATCTCTAGTCTATGATAACGGTGACTGCCGTGGAGATCTACTAATTTTCAATCTTCATGCTTAAGAGTGAATATATGATACTAACTTATCTGTGGGCTCTCACCATCCCCACTCTCTTTGAGACTCACTAAATATCTTTTTCTCTTTCATGGCATTTATTATTTTATGAATGACATTATATTCTAGTAAAATATTTTTGTCAAGCACTGTTTTTAAATTTTTTTAATTTAAAAGTTTAGAGCTGTAAATAATATATCTCATCTTCCCTCGTCTATTATTTTTGTAAAAATATTTGAAATAGTGATTATTTGAATTATTATTTTATATTTTCTGCAATTAATCCTTCTTTTTAATTTTATAAATAATTAGACTAATTACAATATAAACAACAATGACCAAGAGATGAGTTTTTATTGCATTGGGATTAAGCCTTCCTGTCTTGTAATAAAAAAATCCATTAAATAGCACCATAAAAAATATTAAAAT